>CADBME010000056.1 GCA_902795715.1 uncultured Lachnospiraceae bacterium
TAGATCAGCTCATCCTCCTGCCATTCGGACACAGGGGCCGTATCCACATACCTTCCATCCCGCATCACAGTCACACGGTCTCCGATCCGGGAGTATTCCTGGAGTCTGTGAGATATGTAAATGATAGCCATCCCTTTTTCTTTCAGCTCCCTTATCTTTTTAAACAGGGAGTCCGTCTCTTTATCGGACAAGGCCGCCGTCGGCTCATCAAATATCATGATACGGGGATTGGCAGAAAGCATTTTGGCAATCTCCACGGTTTGCTGGCCGGCAATTCCAAGATCGCGCACCGGTCTGGTAACATCAATCTCTCCACTGCCCAGTTCTTTCAGTATCCTTTCCGCATCCTGGTTCATTTTCCCGGTACGGATGATTCCCGTCCCGAGGAAGGTCGGTTCCCGGTTAAAATATATATTTTCTGCCACACTAAGCCAGGGTATAAGGGTAAACTCCTGATAAACGGCCCCTATTCCCAGAGCCAGCGCCTGACCGGGGGAAGAAAAAGACACTTCTTTTCCATAAAAGCAGATCTGTCCCTGATCCGGCTTCAAATAGCCAAGGATGCATTTGCACAAGGTGCTCTTTCCTGCTCCGTTCTCCCCGGCCAAAATGTGAACTTCCCCCGGATATAAATCAAAATTCATGCCATCAAGGGCTCTGACACCCGGAAAAGCTTTTGATAGGTTTTTAATCTGTAAAATAGGTTCCATAGTTTTCCACTCCCGGCGGCTATAATATTTTAAATTAAGAATACCCGGCATATTCACTGCCGGGCATTCCTTTTTTACTTCTTGTGAATAAAAACAAGTTTTATTCAAACCACCTGTATTGATCGATATATTCCTGTACATTCTCTTTGGTAATCAACGGATTGTGCCTTTCGGAAGGGAAGGGTATGAAATATTCCTCGGGAAGTGTCCCGTCGTTTAAATACTGCACAATATAAGTGATGGCCAGGTAAGTCGATCCATAAGGATCTGTGTTGTAAGTCACATAAAGGTCCCCGTCTTTGACGGCCTGGGCGGCATCCTTGGATCCGTCTTCACCCCCGACATAGACTCCCTCAATCTTCTTTTCTTTCAGAGCCTGAATGGCTCCGATGGCCATTTCGTCATTGCAGGTTGCCACAATTGAAAGACCGTCTGCTACATCTTTTCTTTCCAGAAGGTTCTCCATAACCGACATTCCCTCGGTCCTCTTACAATTGGCCGTCTGGGAAGCAACGATTTCCATATCCGGATACTCCGCGATAGCGTCTTCTATCCCCTTTTTCCTTTCTTCCATGTTCTGCACACCGGCAGGACCCTCAAGAATAATCGCCTTTCCCTTGCCTCCGGCTGCCTCGCAGAGCTCCTTGGCCACAAGGTAGCCTGTCTCGTAGTAGTCCACACCACTTCTCATGAAGGCACCCGTCTCCGGAGCGGTTCCGATGGCAACCACCGGAATCCCTTTCTCGTTGGCCGTATTGACAACAGGCTGAATTCCCCTGGAATCCGAAGGGTGAATGACAAATCCATCCACTCCCTGCTCCATCAAAGATTCCATAATGGATACCTGTTCTTCAATAGAATCCTGGGTAGACGGCGCCAGGGTCTGCACTTCTATGCCAAGGTCTTTTGCTGCCTGATCTCCCCCGGCCCACATACCGAGCATATAGGGATTGGTCGAGTTCCGGGTCATGACTACGATTTTATATTTTTTCTTTGCCTTACACTCTGTAGATATTCCCCGACCGATTCCTTCCACGGGAAGTTTCAGCTGGTTCTTGGCAAAATCGCTGGCCCGGTTGGTATTCACATTTTTGCTGAAATCTTTATTAACTTTCTCTCCGGTACTGCTCTCGGCCAGGTCAAGGTTCGAAGTAGATTTTCCTGCCCCGGATCCTGCCCCGGATCCTCCTGAACAGGCTCCCATCAGACAGATAATACATCCTGTTAACAATATAGCGACTATTCTTTTTTTCATCATGCCCTCCTGTCAATAAGCTTTTCTATGTTTTGTCCCGGGCAAAACCGACAAAATCCCGGCAGGGTCACCCGCCGGGATCTTATAGCAAATCTTTCTTAAAGTCCTCTGGCTCTCAGCTTGTTAATATA
>CADBME010000057.1 GCA_902795715.1 uncultured Lachnospiraceae bacterium
GGGCAAATGTCTTCCCAAGATGGATGTTTGAAAAGCGGTGTTTAAAATGGTTTGTTAAATATGAAAAATGAATAACAGGTATTAGATATCTGGAAACAAGAGAAGGATCCGTCAGTGTGGCAGGGTTCTTTTTTAATACTTAAATCCGATCCTGACAGGTTCCCCAAACGGGATAGGTTTGTATTATGGGATCAACTTATACCAGGGTTTTAGGGACTTCCCTAACTAGATGCATTGTACGTACACAAGGCGTATCTAGCTTCCGTAGATTATGGTGGTCAATGGATCAGTTCCTATAAGAGGTGTCAATTTGACTATAGGCAGGATACTGTTTTTTCCCTTTATGGGAGGAAAGAATCCCTCGATGGTCAGAGAGGATCCCTTGATTGGAAGCCAGAAATTGCTAAAAAATGGGGAGGAATCCTATTTGGAAATCTGGAATCCCCGGATGGCGGACATAATTAAAAGGAAATAACAGGTAAAGGAGGTATTAATATGGAAAGAACAAGAGAAAAGAAAACTCCGGTTACGGTTGACCGGCATTATCGTTTATCAAAGGCTGCATACGAAAAGATCCTTAACAGGGACCTTAATCGGTTCCCGACGGAAAGGGATTATATCTCTGAGGCAGTCCTCTCCTATGATGACAGGGTTACTTCAAAAGAACTCCTGGAGAAATTTCAGGAAACCAAAGATTCACTCGAACGGGTATACAGGCTTATGGGCTGGCATTAGCGAACTCGGAACAGGGAAACTCCATGGTTAAAGTAGTATTTGCCGGGAGCAGCGCATAAGACAGTGGATAAGCGGGAGGAGAGATGTGCACATGAAAGGAAGGGGTAAGACAGTCCGGGGAAATCGGATCATATGGCAGCTACAGATACAGGCAGATGATGCATTTTCCGGAAAAATTACCGCGAAAGGTAACAAAACGATGAAAAATATACCGCGCACGGTACCGACTGGAGGAGCAGAAAATCGTATAATCAAGACAGCTACAAAACAGCAGGCGGCCTGCTTAAAGCGCAGGGCCGGGAGATGGAACCCGGATGGACCGGACGACAATCACAAGTATGGGAAAGGGATCCAAAATTACAACGGATTCTTGTTTAGAACAGATAGGAGGTATTTATGAGGAACAGAAAAGTACAGCGTGAGATGCGCAGGAGATATGGAAGGGAAGTAAAGATCGACCTGGTCAACAGTTTCGGCATCAGTGACCCGACACCCTGTGAAGCGGTCAAAAACCTGATAAAAGAAGAAAAGATTGCTGCGGCAAGACAAAAGGCTCTGGCAATAAAAAGGGCAAGGGCAGCTGTAGCGGCAGAGGAAGCAATGGCTCCGGTATGATCACAAAGGTCCCCATGAGAGGGGAGCCATCGTTGTTTTTTATGCCGGCATCCGCGGCTTTTGCTGTATGAAACCGTGGAAAGCAGCAAATAGAGGGGGTGAAAAAACTGGCAATTACAAAACTCAGACATATCAAAGGATCCGGCGGCAGCAACGGATTAAAAAGGAGCATTGCCTATATCATGAATCCGCAGAAGACAGAGGACGGGCTGCTGGTCGGAGGCAATGCCGGAACAACGCCGGAGGAGGTCTTTCGCGTCATGATGGATACGAAACGCGAATGGGAAAAAACGGGAGGAAGACAGGGATATCATTTCATCATTTCATGGAAGCCCGGGGAAGTGACCAGGACGCAGGCCTGGCATATGGCCCGTGACTTTTGTGAGAGATACCTCGGGGATACCTACGATTACGTATTCACGATCCATACGGACAGGGACCACCTTCATGCCCACATCCTCTTTAATTCTGTCAGCAGGGTGGATGGTTATAAGTACCATTACAAAAAGGGGGACTGGGAGAAATACATCCAGCCGGTGACAGACTCGGTATGTAAGGAGCATGGCCTGCCTGTCCTTGAGGAACAAAAGACCGGCAGGAGCCTTTCGTCTTATGCGGAGGTAAAGGCGGTAAAAGAGGGCCTGCCGACTCTGACCGGGATCGTAAGGGCTGATATCGACAGGATGATAAGCTGTTCCGACTCCTTTCCGGTCTTCCTCTTAAATATGCAGAAACTGGGCTACCAGATCAGGAGTGGGAAGAGCCTCACCTATTATCCTCCGGGATCCAAAAGAGGAAGGAGGGACGGCAAACTAGGGGATGGTTATTCCAAAGAGGAAATCATATTGCGGATACGCAGCAGGGGCAGAGAAAGGGCATCTGCCCCTCCTTGTATTCCGGTCAACCCGGGGCTCATGGAAATGGAAAAAAGACTAAAGCCTTACCTTGTGGTAAAGCTCTCGTCTTTCCAGATCAGCTATGTAAACAGGATAAGCCATGTGGCACATTATCTCGAAGCGAAGAATCCCTTTGCGGTCAGGTGGAGGACGGTCCGCCGTGATGCCATGGATGTGGGCAGGATCTTTGAAGAATGCATGTATCTTCTGGAACATGACATCAGGGACCCTGCCCTCCTTGATGCCCGTTATGGGACGGCAGGCAGGAAAGAGAAAAATATCATACGTCGGATCCGGGACAGGCAAAAAGATCTATCCGCCGGCAATCCCGTCATGGCCGGACCGGCCTTAAAGAAACCGGTCAACAAGGCCGATTTCGTCAGGAGGAGGTGAGGCAGCCTGTGACATACAAATATATTGACCGGGACACCCGTCTGCATGACTATATGGTCTTTCCCCGCTTCCTTTTGGAAACAGACTTAAGCGACACAGCAAAGCTTCTGTACATGGTCCTCCTGGACCGGATCCGCCTCTCTGTGGCCAACAGCCGGTGGACAGATGATAATGGGCGGGCCTTTGTACGCTATACCCTTAAAAACCTGGGGGAAAGGCTGGGCCGTGGGAGAACGGCCATTGAAGCAGGACTTGCAGCTCTGGAAGACCACGGCCTGATCCGCAGGAAACGGACAGGGGTCGGAAGGCCCAATCTGATCTATGTCCTTGTGCCGGCCTGTTATTGCGTTTCCGATGTGTCCGGCACCGGCAAGCCATGTTCGGAAATCCGGGATACCGATATTCCGGTTACCGGAAAACCGAAC
>CADBME010000058.1 GCA_902795715.1 uncultured Lachnospiraceae bacterium
AGGAGATAATGTATATTTTTCTCGATGTGGATGGTGTTTTAAATACAGAAATCGATTGGGCGAGAAAAGTATATTCTATTGATCCCGAATGCCTCAAAGCATTTCTTAAACTGATAGAAATGATCCCTTTGCCTAAAATAATACTTTCATCTACCTGGAGAAACGGAATTGCGAGAGATGGGAGCACAGCGATTCATATTAAAGATCTTCTAAAGGTATTAGAACCATCCGGAATAGGAATACTCGATAAGACCGGTGTATCGTCGGACGGGAACAGGTCAAAAGAGATTTCACACTATTTGAAATGGCACCCTGTTGATGATTATCTGATTTTGGATGATGACCGGAGTATATTTAATCCAAATCAGAAAAACCTGTATCTTACTTCATCCAAAACAGGGCTTACGGAGAAAGATATTATAATAATAAAGCGGATATTAGTAAAAAAAGGAATTGTAAAATAATATGATCTTATATACTTCTGATCTACATTTCGGACATAAAAATGTAATAAAGTTTGATAACAGGCCATTTTCGGATGTGGAAGAAATGGACCGGGTTATGATCGAACTATGGAATGGAAAAGTTCAGCCTGAAGATACGGTCTATATTCTCGGCGATATATGTTATAGGAGCGGAAAAACAGCGGATTGGTATCTTAGACAGTTGCGCGGACATAAGATTCTGATATTGGGTAATCATGACCTTCCGATTTTGGAAAATGCTAATGCATTAAGGTGCCTTGATGGTGTGGAAAGAATGATGCATATAACGGATGGCTGCAGGCAAGTTAGCCTTTGCCACTTCCCGATTGCTGAATGGAATGGGTTCTTTCACGATTCTTGGCATGTATATGGTCATATTCATAACAGAAAGACAGAATCTTATGAATATATGAGTAAACTGGACCATGCACTTAATGCCGGATGTATGATCAACAACTATATGCCTTCAACGTTTGATGAACTTGTAAAAAATAACTTGAAATTCAAAAATGATGATCTATCAATAGAATGAGAAAGGATACTATGTCTAAGCTGCTTGAAGTTAAAAATGTTAAATTGACCGGCATATATGATCCGGGAGGAAACGAAACGGATGATTGGCAGAATGAATATCTTGATTTAATCGGATTGTTATGCATTTATGAATCTTTGACTAAGGCTCCGGGGAAGAAATACTTTTATTTTTATCCAAATGAACCAGATAATCCTATGCAGAGATATTTGCACTCATCATTAGGTGATTTTAATCAAAGGGACAAAACCATTACTTTCATATCCAAGAATCATATATATGTTTTTGCTGAATGTGACATTCTATCAAATAATACTCAGCTTAATTGTGGTGATTGCAAGAGGCTTTACGAAGATTTGGGTTGTATGGGATGCCGACCGGATGATAGTGCTTATTTTAACGGCAAATTATGTAGAATGTTTGAGAGCACTAAAGATGAATAATTCAAAATGTGGGAAAGGTGGGGATTATGAAAAATGATTCATACGATGAAATTGATGATCTGATTAGGAAATTGTCAGGAAATTCTAATGTTCTATCTGAAAAGAATTTACTTGAAGCTATGAGATGGTTTTCGTCCTTAAGGGATGGTGAGAAAGAAAACAACACTTGGATTATAAGGTACCGATCATTGGAATCGTTCAAATTAGATGCTAATAGGGATGGGAGTGAAACATATTATCGGGCTTTAAAGGATGCACTGATTGCTATAACGATCGGTGATTACGGAAGCCTGGAGTATAAAGGGTACAAGATTTACTATTCCGATACCCCGGTACTTAGTGGAATATCACTTGGGGATGGCCGGGAAAAATATAGGTATCAGTTAGGATTTCACTGTGATGCACTTAGTGTTGAATATTATGAAGAGTATAATTCTGATGAAGAAAGAAAAGCATATATCGATCCGGAGAATGAACTGTTTGATAAGACACTTGAACTTCTTGACAGAGAAATAGAGGCTCTGGATGAGGGAATCTGGATCAAAGAAAAGAAAAAACTGAGTATTTATGATTTCAAGGATTATGAAGGGGATAATTCACGTTTCAAGAAGATTGAGTGGGATGACATGGAAAAGGATGCTTCCGAAACATTCACACACCTTATGAACGACGCTCATATGCGCAGTAAAGATCTTCCGTTTACCGAAGCTGATTTTGAAATTTTTGCGGATGTGATACGCCTAATGATCTTTTATGCCGACTATGGAAAACGTGTATCGCGCTGTGATCTTGAAAGGTTTGTTCTTTATGAATGGAAGCCTAAATCTGAGAGAAATTGTTATATATGGCAATGTATGGATCTGTTTGACGTGTATTGTATACCTGACGATCTTCTTGATGGATGTGCTATATATTATTTTATTTATGATCCTCAGGGTTGGGAAGCTGTAGCATGCACCATTCCTATATTAGTGCTATGGAAAATGTGTCTTGATTATGACCCTGACGATTTGAAAAATCAAATATTAAAATATTTTGATTTTATTCCCGGCGATGGCTATAGGGAAAGAATCGAGATGCTTATTGAAACAGATCGGACAAAAGCAAAGTGTGGAGGAGCAGAAGATGACTGAAAAAATGATAGAAGTACTTCGTGACTGCACAAATAAGATAAAGAATGTGACACCTTCTGAAGAAAAGATCAGGGAGATGTTTTCAATTTTTTCATTAATGGACAGATTATATGAAATATGCGAATTTGAAGAAATTTCCGGCTTGAGAATCGAGGCTCCGAATCTACCGGAGAATACCCCTTATGAAAAAACATTCAAGAAGAGCATAATTTTGTGGATTGAGGGGGCGAGTATTTCTGATGCGGTTGATTATGCAGTTGAAAAGTATTTTGAAGATGATCCAAAAGGATATGATGCAGCTATATATTTTGCTGCTGTATACGGTGTCATAAATGTTCTTAAGGGGAAAATGTCTTATGTATATATTGATAAGGCATTGCAATACCTGCTTCCTGCCGGATGGAGATGGAGTGAAGAAAATAAAAAAGAAGATGAGGCACATGAAGGTGATGAAAAGTGGTTTATGTCACGGCACGATTTTAGAGAAGAATTTTTAGGAAACACCAGGGTTGGAATATATAATAGATTTGATGATGTAATAATAAGCAATCTGATTGGTGAAAAGGATCAGGCTTTGGTTGCAATAGGGCAGAGAATTTCCGAAAGACTTAAGGATTATAAGGACGGAGCTCTACAGCTTATAATGCAAAAACTGACATGTCATGAATTTGAGATGGCTTTATATACACTTCCAGAAGAAACAATAAACAGATTTTTGTCAAATATTAAGAAATA
>CADBME010000059.1 GCA_902795715.1 uncultured Lachnospiraceae bacterium
ACTGAATTTGAAGAAGTGGTGAACGCTTTTTATATACCTGCAGGCATTTATTCAGTAACCAATCAGGACCAGGAAACCGTACAGATAAACATTTATTGTGGCGGCCCGGAATATGTAGGCGGCACAGAATCTTTTGTCACTGATGAAAACTGTGCCGGTCCGATCATATTGATGGGCGGAGAGAAGAAAGCGCTTGAAGTAAAAGAAGGCCAGTTTGTTGTATTATCTGGTGATAATGAAAATGTCGAATTCGTTTTAAAACACGCTAAAAATGTAACAGTACCGCGTTACTTGACAAATATGTTAAATGCGGAAAATTAGAGGAGCGACACGAATCGCTCCTCCAGGATGTTTGGCAGTCCGGCTCGGTTTATTTCTGAAGTCTGGCGTCCACCAGCCGTTCGTACTCGTCTACCAGACCCTTAAAGTAATCCATAGCGGCGTCATAAGTCTCTTCTTTCAGAGGGTCGACGCCGGCTATTGACAGTAAGGTCTGTGGATCGGCGCTGAGTCCGGCCTTCAGGAAGCTGAGATAATCCTCCACAGCATTCTCTCTGCCGCCCAGTATGCCTTCCGCGATGGATGCCGCATAGGTAACAGAGGTCGCGTACTGATATACATAGTAGACGTTATAGAAGTGGGGAATATCTGCCCAGCGATATTTGGTTTCCGGGAAGGTTGTGACCGAATCACCGCGATACTCATTCAAAAGCTCAAGGTACTTGTCGCTCAGAGCTTCACCGTCCAGAGCTTCACCTGCTTCAACCATCTGATAAAAATAGTCCTCAAATTCCGCAAAGAGCACCTGTCCAAAGAAGGCTCCTGTGAACAGATCAAGGGCGTTTTGCAGGTAGTAGAGTTTCTCATCGTCGTTGGCGGCATGGGACATCTTGTAATTGTAGTAGATCAGCTCATTGGTGGTGGAGGCCACTTCCTGTGTGAAAATTGTGGGCTTATGATTCTGTTTCGGCTGGTTCTCAGTTGTCAGAGCGTCATACATAGCGTGACCCATTTCATGGGCAATGGTACTGACATCATCTGAATAACCATTAAAGTTGAACAGCACCCAGGGAAGATATTCGCTGGAAGTCTGCATCTCAAAAGCCCCTGTGGTCTTGTTATCGGTGGGATAGACATCCACATGTCCGCTGGAAAGTATGGTCTTGAATTTCTCGATGTAATCCTCGCCGAGCACACTCAGCGCATCGATTACTTCGGCGACAGCATCTTCATACTCTATCTTGCCGGGGTTGAAGTCGGAAACGTAGGTCGCCATATCGAAGTAATACTGTTCATCCAATCCAAGGCCGCGGGCGTGGGCACGATAGTAGCGCTGGTAATCCTCAATGCCCTCGTGGGCACACTCGATCAGCATGTCATACACCGCAGGGTTCACATCGTAGGCATACAACTGAGCCTCACGGGTCGTCTCGAAATGGCTTAAAAGCGCACGGGCATAGGCTTCTTTCGCATTACCCTCCAGCAGCGTTGCCATGGTATTAATGTAATTTTGGGCACGAGAGCCGTACAGCTTATTGACCTCTGCCTTGAATTCACGACTGTATTCGTCAGAGCGGATAATGTTCTGGTATTCCTCGTTCGTCAGCTTTCGAACAGTACCGTCGGGCATGGTGACAGTCTGATATGGCATCTCAACATACTCCAGTCGTTCGAAGGCTTTGTAAGGATAGCCCAGGGCCATGGAAATCGTGGCTATCGCTTTGTTGGCCTCCTCGCCCAGGGGCTCGGATTTGGGATCAGTATATTTCTTTACCGCATAGCTGTAATCAGCAAAAATGGGATCGGAAAAGATCGCTTCCCGTTCTTCCATGGACAGGGCAAAGATCTCAGGATCCGCGAAAGCCGATAACTGGGCCTCCTTGACATTCATCGCACTCAGTTTCGCGTTCAGCTTGGCAAATACCGGATCGGTCGAATCAAGGTTGCTGCCGAGATTGGCGTATAGTTCCAGCTTACTTTGAAGCCGGGTCAGCTCCGTGAAGTAGTCGAACTGAAGGTAATCGTAGATGTCCTGCGCGTTGTTAAGCTTGCCGCGATACTGGTCATAGTTGTCAAGCATCTCCATGACGGTGTCATAATCCGCCTGCCATTCATCCACGCTGTCGTAAACGCTCGTCAGATCCCAGGTGGTAGGCAGCGTGCTTTCCGCCGATGCAGTAACCATGACAGAGAGCGAAAGTACAAACGTCAAAAACAATGCCAATACTTTTTTCATCCCAAATTTCCCCCTTGTATTATTTTAGATTCACTTTTTCTGAATGATGATCATAACAGCCATCAAAAATTTCATTGCCATCTTTAATATTTTGGTTATAGTAAAATGCAACACCAATGATCGGGAAGGCAGTAAATACCGCCTGGTTAGTCTACCATAAACGGCATCGCATTTGCAACAGCGTAACAGTACCGTGTTACATGACAAATGTATTAAATGCGTAACATTTTCTTAAAGGTACACGGTACCGTTACAGCTCTTGACATCAATTTTATTTTGGTTTATAATTCATATAAATGAAATTAATTCTACATATCAAATTCCTTTTGAATTATGTAAACGGTAATGAAGACCAAGTCGATCGACCGGCTGACAGATAAAAGAATTGGGTAATAATCCATGACAATAAGCGATAGAATATTTGAGAGAATAAAGCAGATAGATATGTCTCAGAAAGAGTTTTCGGAGAAGACCGGGATCAGGCAAAGTACTATCAGTGAATGGAAGAAGAATAGGACAAACCCCTCGTCAGATAAAATAATGGGAATATGTGAGGCGATCAAGGTTTCTCCCGAGTGGCTTTTGTCAGGCGTTGATCCGGCGAAAAGCAGAGAGAAAAATCAGGAGTATTATGTGGTTGAGGTTCATTCGGAGACAGGATTCCTGATATCTGAATTCAATCAGCTTGATAAATCACAGAGGGCCAGAGTTCTTGGATATGTGGAGGCGTTTTCTGCCATGAAGGGAAAGGAACAGTGATGTAGTTGCCGAGAAAGAAGCGGGTATGGTATCCTGGAGCAACCTACCATGTGATGAGCAGAGGCAACAGACGAACAGCTATATTTATGGATGAAGCAGACTATCTGGAGTTCCTGGAATGTCTGTTGATGGCCAGGGATGCGTTTGGCTTCATTGTTCACTCGCTTTGTCTTATGACAAATCATTTTCATATTGCTTTGGAGACAAAGGATATAGAACTGTGGAAGATCATGCATAAACTGCTTCTTACATATGCGGCGAATCATAATATCAAGTATCAACTGACTGGACATGTGTTTGAGAACAGATATACAGCTCGGATTATTGAAGATGAGAGATATTTTCTGGAAGTCAGCAGATACATACACTTGAATCCCGTGAAAGCGCAGATGGTCAGGTCTCCACTGGATTATGAGTATAGCAGTTATGGCTTATTTGCAGGTAGTAATGAGAAACATAAGGATGAGGATAAATATCAGATCGGAATGTCCACAAAGGTTTCGGAGATGATTAAGGAACTGGTCGAAACGGATCGTGTTCTCCAGTACTTTAATAATAATCCCAGAGAGCAGTACCGCATGTTTGTGGAAGGAAAAATGTCACACGCAGAGCAGGAACTGCTGATACAGAAGGACATGAAGGAAGATAATATGTGGCTGCCTTGGTAAAGGCTATTTTTTAAAGATGATATTTCATATAATTGAAAATAATTCTGTTTAAGAAATTATTCATAGTGATGATGTTAGGTGTTTATTAAGCGAATAGGACAGAGAGAAAACCACGACAATGACAATTTCGTATGATTGCTGGCTAAATATTCTTCATAATCCGTCTCATCAGCGAAAAGCATGTACTTTCCGTCAACATATTCCATATAACCCATTGTCTGTATACTGCCGGGTGGTTTTAACGGTATCTGGTTCCCTGTTTTGATCGTCGGACTGTTTTGCAGAAGAGGTTTTACAAGAGCTGAAAGTAAAAACCCTGTGTAGTGGTTTTGTTCAAACCATTGCACATGACTTTTTTGCGTTTTTTCTTGTTAGAGGTGGATGAGGAGATTATAATGTCAGTAAGTAGAACCGTCATCTTGATGAGAAAAAGAACAATGAAAACAATTTATAAATCAGAATCTGGAAAAAAGAAAATACTGGAACTATACGATCAGCAGCTTGAAAGGCTGAATGTACCGTATAAGGACATCTATGTTGAGACTTCCTTCGGCAGAACACACATTGTAGAGACAGGAACCACGGAAGGCAAGCCACTACTGGTTTTTCACGGCGGTAATGCCACGACTGCGTATAATCTTTTGTCATGTGGTTTTCTTTTCTCGGATTTTCATCTGTATGCGGTCGACACGATTGGGCATCCCGGAAAAAGCGCAGAAACAAGCCTTTCAGCCTTTAATTACGATTATGGGAAATGGGCAGGGGAGGTTATCGATAGACTCGGGTATGACCAGATGGGTTTATTTGGGGGCTCCTTTGGCGGTGGCATTATTGCAAAGACCATGTGTGAAGTACCGGACAAGATCAAACGTGCTGTGATCTATATTCCCGCTGGAATTAAGAATGCTTTCCAATTCAGGAATGCACAGATGATGTTCCCGATGATCATGTACTGGGTGACCGGGAAAGACCGGTGGCTGAAAAAGACAATGATGCCAATGGCCGTCACGGAGGATAATATTACCGATGCCATCTATCAGACAACAAAGTTCAGTGTAAACTACGTGAAAGTGAAAACCGTCATGCCAACAAATGTTGCGGGTTCACGAATGAGGAAATGTAATGCTCCGACACTGGTTATGGCTGCTGAAAAAGATTGTCTGTTTCCTGGACCGGGCGTCCTGAAAAGGGCTGAGAGGATCATACCGAATTGCAGTACATATCTGATCCGGGGAAGAGGCCATATGCATTTTCTGACAGATGAAGAGAAGAAAATGATCATAGAGTTTTTGGAAAAGGATTAAACAGATCGGTTTTGGTTTTGTAGGAGATGCTGAATGAAGGTTTTGAGAAAAATATCCAAAAGTATCGACGTGTTTGTTTTTGTGGCAGCAACACTGGCAATAGCCGGAGTTTTTTATGAAGGAATGACGCTGAAATGGTACGGATTTGTGGGTATACTGGTTATTTGTATGGACTATTCTTTTCTGCTCGCCACTATTATTCATTTGATAACAGATTGGAAAAAGAAGAGTATGGTTATTCACATCTTCTCAACCGTTATTCTGATTGCAGCAAGTATTATGAAGGTTTGTGGAGTTGAATATCCTGCCATAACACTTGTACTTTGGTATTTCTATATATGGTTTTTGTATGGAAATATCTCCGTAACAGTACCGCGTTACTTGACAAATATATTAAATTCGTAACATTTTCTTAAAGGTACACGGTACCACCTTTTTTTACAAATAACACAGGAGCATTTAGATGAATTATACTATCAGACATTTTGATACGCCTGTATTGCGGTTTTCTGCGGAAACAGGAGCAGCTATGAATATTCAAACCATCTGGTTTACGGAGAATGCAGATATGCTCCCACTTGATTTGAAAGATACAACTGCAGCAGGCGTTGATTCATGGATACGTCACAGGACTATACCGAAGAACCGTGCTTATGTAAATACACTCCTTGCTTCTATGGGATTGAGTATTAACAGACCTATGGACATCATCCGAGTGTCAAAGGGATTGTCATTGAATGATTGCTATTGGGTAACGGAAGAAGGATTTATTGGCAGCTTTGAAAAATACAACCTATACGACAATCGTTTTAGCCGTACTCTTGGTCTGGCTGCATTTACAGGTTATGGCAGCAGTATTGTTAACGGCCTGTCCTCCAGCCCTGAGTTTACTACAAACGGAATGCTGCCGAAATGCTGGCGAAGAGAAAGAGGACAAATCAGTCTCTATAAAGGTGGCACAGAAGGAGCTGCAAACGCTGGATATGAGCCATATTCAGAGTACTATGCTGCCGGAATCGCAGAGATAGTAGGAGTGAATGCAATTCCCTACAGGCTTGCAAAATGGAAAGGACGGCTTTGCTCTGTTTGCGATCTTTTTACGAGCAAAGATATTTCTTTTGTTCCGGTTGGGAGAATCGTGCGCAGTGGTGGTATGCCGGCGGTCAGGACGTATTATGAATCTCTGGGTAAAGAATTTGTGGATGCTTTGGACGAGATGATTGTTTTTGATGCCATCATCTTCAACACTGACAGACACTTTGGGAATTTCGGCTTTCTGGTAGACAGCCGGACAAATACAATAATAGGGCCGTCACCGCTTTTTGACCATGGCAATAGCCTGATGAACTTTGCATGGGGGGACGAACTTGCAAATGAGGCGTCTATGTGGAAGTACGCGAAAACATTGATGCCATGTGTGTATGATGATTTTGTCGCTGAGGCGAAGACAGTGCTGACTCATGAGCGCAAGAATATGCTTAGACATTTGTTGGATTTCAGATTAAAGAGGCATAGTAGATACAACCTTCCGAAGGAACGTCTTTCATTGCTTGAAAAGACTGTTTCTCATAGAGTTAGAGAACTTTTAGACGAATAATCGTAAAACTTGTTTTTTTATCTCTCACCCGGATATAATATGGTCAAGAAGACCAACATTAAGGAGGGATCGGATATGCAGGTCAACATCCTTGAAGCAAAGACAAATCTATAACAGTACCGTGTTACATGACAAATGTATTAAATGCGTAACATTTTCTTAAAGGTACACGGTACCCCCTTTTTTGCCTGTGTTGAATTTGACAAATATTGTCAGTTTGTGACAAAGAAAAATCGTACAGACCCGTATATAATGTACATTATCACAATACCATAAGGCGTATTTCCGAGACTGGTTCCATGCAGGTGAACGGAAGAGTCTTTCGGCGATCAGATGATGTATGTTATTTGCCAGTATGTTATGGGAGGGTTTGTGTGATGGAAAAATACAAAGTCGGTCTATTAACCATGTCGGATGAGCGGATCTATCTCCACAACATCCAGTATGAAATGAACATGAATTATCAGCAGAGCATAGCCCGGGAGCTGGAAGCGACCGGGCTTGTTGAAGTTGTGTGCGGAGACGGTCCGATCAACACCAACGCCATGGCTGTCGAACAGGGTAAGAAGATGGCTGCCGCAGGGGTCGAGATGACGATCTTCAACTACGCTATCTGGTGCTATCCTCATCTGACCGCGATCGCAACGAATTTTGCGCCCGGCCCGTACCTGCTGTTCAGCAATATCCATCCTTCCGAGTGCGGCATGGTCGGCATGATGGCAGCGTCCGGCGCGCTGGATCAGCTGAACAAGAAGCACAAACGCGTTTTCGGTTCTATAGAGGACGAAGGGACCAGAAAAGAGGTCCTTTCCTTTATCAAGGCTGCATGCGCGGTCAACCGTCTGAAAGGCATCACTTACGGAAACTTTGGCGGCCGTCCCATGGGCATGTATACGACTGTGGCG
>CADBME010000060.1 GCA_902795715.1 uncultured Lachnospiraceae bacterium
ATATGGACTGGAACGCCGGGTAAAGACGTACTGTCAGTTAAACCACTAATACCACAAATGATTTTAAGAATACCGTGTATTTCATCGGATTTTTTTATAATTTCAAATCATTTGTGGTATTATTTGTTTTTTAGCCCAAAATAATTAGACTTTATTGCAAAAACAACCCTTTTATTCAGCAAATTATGGTATAATACATATAGGTTACAGTTCATTGTAGTAATATTTAGAAAGGAGAAAATATGAAAACAGTAAAAAGAATTGTCTTCATACTCATCCTGTTATGTTCAGTCGGAGCATTGGCAAGAGGAGAAAATGCTTACGCCAAAGCAAATGATGCATTACAGATCTATCCAAAAAACATCAATAAGAATAATAAAAAGAAAGTAGGAAAGTATTATTTCTGGGGGGATTCGAAGAAGAATCTTTATTTTTCAAAATATAAATCCGGAAAGAAGGCAGTAAAGATCAGCAAAAAAGTAACCACCGCTGTAACCGATGGAAAAATAGTCCTATATTCAAAAGGAAACGCAACAAATAAAATTCATTATTATCGATTAAGTACAAAGAAAAAGAAGACTTTCACAATTAAACCGAGTAAAAAACTAAATGAAGTAACGTTCTTGAATTTATATGGCAATAATCTGTATTTTTGTGCGGATGTGGACGATGGCGACGGCATTATATTCCCATATTACAAGTTTAATATTAAAACTAAAAAGCTGAAAAGATTAAAGTCAATCAGCAAAGATGCTTCATCTTCAAGTGCAGGAATGACCAACGGCCGATATTTCTTATACGTGGTAACTGAAATAGCAACGAATGAAGAAGGGGAATATGACTATTTGCAGTCTTATCTTTATGACTGCAAAACAGGAAAAAAAATCCGGTGTAAGGATCCCGGAAGTGGATTTTTCTATAATGGCAAATTATTCTTAATGGTAACCGGAGAGAAATCAACCATTTTAAACAAATATTCACTTCCTTCACAGAAAAGGACAAAAGTGAAAACGATCCAGGGATCGGTGGATTATTTCGCACCAATTTACCAAGGAAAGCTGTTTTTCTGTGTAGATTCTGAGAAGTACTATAAGATGGATCTCAAAACAAAAAAAATCTATAAGACAACAGAAAAGGCATTGAGGAAGGCCTGGTAATAAAAGACTTGTCGTAATGAAGGTTTCCAGTTCAAGATAACTGTTTTATCAAGAGGGATGTGATTAAAAGCATCCCTCTAAAACTTTGCAAGAAGAAAAAACAAAGGTATTCTCATCTGAAATCGAAACACTATACTCTGCGTTAAAGTTTGGTTTTGCGAATAGTTATCTGTATGCAGCCATATACTCTCCTATTTGCCGGTCCATAATCGGCCGTACATCCTGGCCTGACCGCCAGACTTTACTCCATTCAACCACTTTTTCAACAGCCGTCTCAAGATTCCACTGGGGACTCCATCCAAATGTTGATTTTAGTTTAGAACAGTCAAGCTTGAGAAACTTTGCTTCATGTGGACCTCCGTCATGTTGATTTACCCATTTTATCCCTTCACCCCAATATTTTACAAATAGGTCAACAAGAGCGCCTGTCTGCAGATAATTCTGATCATCCGGTCCCACATTGTACCATGACTGGAATGCAGGATCTTCATACTGTCTGGCTGCAATCATAAGGTAGACATAGACCGGTTCCAAAACATGCTGGTAAGGGCGGGTGGAAAACGGATTCCTTACGATGATGTCTTCCCCTTTGACCGCTGCCCGCACACAATCCGGGATGATCCGATCTTTGGCAAAATCTCCTCCTCCGATCACGTTACCTGCTCTTACTGTCGACACCGCAACTTTTCCATCAAAGAAGGATGATTTATAGGAATGTGTCACAAGCTCAGAGCAGGACTTGGAATTACTGTAGGGATCGTAACCATCCAAAGGATCATTCTCCCGATATCCCCAGTTCCATTCCTTATTTTCATAAATCTTGTCTGTGGTCACATTCAAAAAGGACTTCACGGACTCCGTCTGTCTGACCGCCTCACAAACATTTACCGTTCCCATCACATTGATTCCAAATGTACGGACAGGATCCTTATAACTGTCCCTCACAATTGGCTGGGCCGCCATATGGATCACGATTTCCGGCTGTGTGGTCTTAAATACCTCTAGCAGATGATCCAGGTCTCTCACATCCCCCTTAACATGGTTAAGCTGTTTTTGCACACCGCAAAGATCAAAAAGGCCTGTACCGAGCTTTGAACAGGATGAATATCCTGTAACTTCTGCGCCAGCATTTGCCAGCATCACAGACATCCATGACCCCTTGAATCCCGTATGTCCTGTCAAGAATACTCTTTTTCCCTTATAAAAACTCAAGTCAAAATTCATCGGTCTTTCCATATTGTCATTCCTTTTATTATCGTAATACTGTGTGATTATAGAGATACTCTACAACCGTAATATATTCGTTATACATATTCCTATCATCAACATCAATACCGTCGATTATGAAAATTAGTCACTCCAACGTTCTTTTTTATCAGGTGATTCCAAGTATTTGGCCTGACTACTATTTTTTTCGCCAATACTCATCAGCATAGTGAGCCAATTGATCTAAAGACCTGATTTTCTTTTTATCGCAACATACTTTTA
>CADBME010000061.1 GCA_902795715.1 uncultured Lachnospiraceae bacterium
GCGGTTAGCACGGAATCGAGATATTGTTTAGCTCAGCGAAAGTGTGAAACACGGAGCTGAGCGAGGACTTATACATTTATTATTAGGCGGAATTGTTATGGCGGATCTATGGAAGCAGATTCAGGAGAAAGGACTCTGGCGTCCGGATTTTGAGCACGATAACTGTGGTATCGGAGCCATTGTCGATATAGAAGGCCGGTCAAGCCACAAGCTGGTTGACGATGCCTTATCCATAGTAGAGAACCTTGAGCACAGGGCCGGAAAAGATGCAGAGGGCAAGACCGGGGACGGTGTCGGCATCCTGACCCAGATTCCTCATCGTTTTTTTGCTAAGAAGCTGAAAGAGCAGGGCATTGATCTGCCCGGAGAGAGGCAGTACGGTGTCGGAATGTTCTTCTTCCCTCAGAATGATCTGGATATGCGGCAGGCCAGGTCCATGTTCGAGATTATTGTCAGAAAGGCTGGACTTACCCTCATGGGATGGAGAAAAGTGGATTCTCATCCGGAGGTTCTCGGGGCCAAGGCCAGGGAATGTATGCCTAATATCTACCAGGTTTTTATAAAGAGACCCGATTATGTAGAGAAAGATCTCGATTTTGACCGGATGCTCTACATTGTTCGCAGGGAGTTTGAACAGTCCAGCGTGAATACTTATATACCTTCTCTCTCCTGCAGGACTATTGTCTATAAAGGAATGTTTCTGGTGGATCAGCTTCGCACTTTTTTCTGCGATCTTCAGGATCCGGATTATGAGTCGGCCATCGCTGTGGTCCACTCACGCTTTTCTACCAATACTATGCCAAGCTGGCAAAGGGCTCATCCTAACAGGCTGATTGTTCACAATGGGGAGATCAATACCATCAAAGGCAATGCTGACAAGATGCTGGCCCGTGAAGAGACCATGTATACCGGGGCCTTTTCTGACGAGGATATGACCAGAGTTCTTCCGGTCATATCCCAAAGCGGATCGGACTCTGCTATGTTAGATAATACTCTGGAGTTTCTGATGATGAGCGGGATGGATCTGCCCCTGGCTATGTCCATTATGCTTCCGGAACCCTGGGATCACAATGAAACCCTAACCAGGGAGGAGAGGGACTTTTATCAGTATTACGCCACTATGATGGAACCCTGGGATGGTCCCGCATCCATTCTTTTTTCGGATGGAGATGTTATGGGGGCTATCCTTGACCGGAACGGTCTGCGACCCTCCAGATATTATGTCATGGATGACGGCAGGCTGATCCTGTCTTCGGAAGTCGGTGTCCTGCCTCTCTCCGAAAAGCATATTGTTAAAAAAGAAAGGATTCATCCGGGAAAGCTCCTTCTGGTAGATACCAGGCAGAAAAGGATCATATTGGATAAGGAAATAAAAGAAAAATATGCCCTGAGCAAACCTTATGGCGAGTGGCTTGACAGCAGACTGGTTCATTTATCTGAACTCAGGATTCCCAACAAAAAGGTTCCGGCAATCCGGGGAGATCAGAGGAAACGCCTGCAGAAAGCCTTTGGTTATACCTGGGAAAACTATCATGACGGCCTGCTGGCCATGGCTTTGCACGGAAAGGAAAGTATCGGTTCCATGGGTGTCGATACGCCGATTGCAGCTCTCTCAAAAGAATATCAGCCCTTGTTCTATTATTTTAAACAGCTTTTTGCCCAAGTGACCAACCCGCCCATTGATGCACAGCGGGAGGAGATTGTTACCTCAAGAACCGTTTATGTCGGTAAAGACGGCAACCTCTTGGAGGAAGAGCCCGGCAACTGTCAGGTTCTGAAGATTAATAATCCCATCCTGAGCGATCTGGATCTTTTGAAGATTCTGAATATGAAGAAAGAGGGTTTTAAGGTTAGCAGGATTTCGATTCTCTACTATAAAACCGCTCCCATGAAAAGAGTTCTTGACCATCTCTTTGTTGAGGTTGACAAAGCTTACCGCGAAGGGGCCAACATCCTTGTCCTTTCCGACCGGGGCGTGGATGAAAATCATGTAGCCATACCCTCTCTTCTGGCTGTGTCTGCCGTCCACAAGCACCTGGTAGAAACCAGAAAATGTACAGCCATGTCCCTGATTCTGGAGTCGGGAGAACCCAGGGAGGTCCACCACTTTGCAACACTTCTGGGATACGGGGCATCAGCAGTCAATCCCTATCTTGCCCACGCGACCATAGCTGAACTGGTGGAAGAAGAGCTGCTGGACAAGGATTACTATGCGGCTGTGGATGATTATGACAAGGCTGTCCTTTTTGGAATTGTCAAGATTGCGTCCAAAATGGGTATCTCCACCATTCAATCTTATCAGGGAAGCAAGATCTTTGAGGCCATCGGTATTTCAAAAAAAGTTATCGATACTTATTTCCCCGGAACGGTCAGCAGGATCGGAGGAATTAGTCTCGATGACATCGGAAAAGCGGTGGACCGGCAGCATTCCAAAGCCTTTGATCCACTGGGAAGAAATACAAACCTGGAGTTAACAGCGGAAGGGAAACACAAGAGCCGAAGCCAGGGTGAACACCACCGCTATAATCCCCGGACCATACATATGCTTCAGGCATCCACCAGGGAAGGAAATTATGAGAAGTTTAAAGACTATACCAGGATGGTTGATGATCAGAATACAGGATATCTTAGAAGTCTTCTGGAATTCAATTATCCGGACCGGGGAATACCCCTCTCGGAAGTGGAGAGTGAGGAATCTATTGTTAAGCGATTTAAGACAGGAGCCATGTCTTACGGGTCTATTTCGGAGGAGGCCCACCAGACCCTGGCCATAGCCATGAACCACCTTCACGGTAAATCCAACAGTGGAGAAGGTGGTGAGAGTGAGGAGAGAATTCTCTCTGCCGGCACAGAGGATGACAGGAGTTCTGCCATCAAGCAGGTGGCCAGCGGCAGGTTTGGGGTAACCAGCCGATATCTGGTCAGTGCAAAGGAGATTCAGATCAAGATGGCACAGGGGGCCAAGCCCGGAGAAGGGGGTCATCTTCCGGGGAAAAAAGTATATCCCTGGATTGCCAAAACCAGGCATTCTACCCCGGGAGTCAGCCTGATTTCTCCGCCTCCCCACCACGATATCTATTCCATCGAAGACCTTGCCCAGTTGATCTTTGATTTGAAAAATGCCAACAAAAATGCCCGGATTTCAGTCAAACTGGTTTCCGAAGCCGGGGTGGGGACCGTCGCAGCCGGAGTGGCCAAGGCCGGTGCCGGTGTGATCCTGATATCCGGATACGATGGCGGTACCGGAGCCGCTCCTCTTTCTTCCATCCACAATGCAGGTCTGCCCTGGGAGCTCGGCCTCGCGGAAACTCATCAGACTCTGATTGCCAACGGCCTCAGAAACAAGGTAGTGATTGAGACGGATGGGAAACTGATGAGTGGAAGAGATGTGGCTATCGCCGCCATACTGGGTGCGGAGGAATTCGGATTTGCGACGGCACCGCTGATTACCATGGGATGTGTGATGATGCGGGCCTGCCAGTCGGATACCTGTCCCATGGGTGTGGCGACGCAAAATCCTGAATTGCGGAAACGCTTTTCCGGGAAGCCCGAATATGTGGAAAACTTTATGATCTTTATTGCCAGGCAGCTAAGGGAGATCATGAGTCGTCTGGGTGTCCGATCGGTCAATGAGCTGGTGGGAAGAACGGACTTTTTAAGAAAAAAGAAGAATCTGAGTCCGGAGGAGGAAAAAATAGATTTTTCCGGAATCCTTATGTCCTCGGCCTGTACCGATCGGAGTAAGCTGATTTTTCACTCTGAGAATCTCTATGATTTTAAACTTCAGGAGACAAAGGATGAAAAACTCCTGCTTGCTTCTAAATCGGTAAAAAAAGCGATAGATACCGGGAAAGCGGCTAAGATGAAAACTTGTGTAAAGAGTACGGACAGGACCTTCGGGACCCTTCTGGGCGCGGAGATTACAAGGAGACATCCGGATGGTCTGGAGGAAGATACTATCACCATCCATTGTTCCGGATCCGGCGGGCAGAGTTTCGGGGCCTTTATCCCCAGGGGACTTACCCTGGAACTATGCGGGGACAGCAATGACTATTTCGGAAAAGGACTGTCCGGAGGCAAGCTAATCGTCTCTGCGCCCGAAGAAGCAAGGTATGATCCCCACGAAAACATTCTGGTTGGGAATGTAGCCCTCTACGGAGCAACCTCCGGCAAGGCTTTTATAGCCGGTATGGCCGGAGAAAGATTCTGCATTCGAAATTCCGGCGTCACTGCTCTTGTGGAAGGGGTAGGAGAACACGGATGTGAGTATATGACCGGAGGGGTGGTTGTCATCCTGGGAGAGACCGGGAAAAACTTCGCGGCAGGCATGAGCGGAGGAATTGTCTATGTTCTGGATGAAAAGAACAAACTATATAAAAACCTGAACAAGCAGATGGTCAGCATGGAGCCGGTGGAACATAAAAATGATCTGCGGGAGCTTAAGGCAATTATTGAGGAACACGTGAAATACACCGGATCCGCCAAAGGCCAAGATGTGCTGGAACATTTTGATGCCTATGCTTCCATGTTTAAAAAAATCATCCCCTCGGATTATAAGACCATGTTGAAAGGGATTGCCGGATTCCGAGAGCAGGGTGCCGACCAGGAATCAGCAGAAGCACTCGCTTTCCGGGCTTTTGTGGAAGGGAGTGAGGAATAATGGGAAAAACGACAGGATTTCTTGACTATGACAGAATAGAAGGAGCCGTCAGACCGGAGGAGGACCGAATCCGGGATTTTAATGAATTTCATGAAAGCCTTTCGGAAGAAAACCGTATTAAACAGGCAGCCCGATGCATGGATTGCGGGATTCCCTTCTGTCAGGCCGGGGTCATGATTTCCGGAATGGCATCGGGATGCCC
>CADBME010000062.1 GCA_902795715.1 uncultured Lachnospiraceae bacterium
CCAAGAAGACCGGCGGTATCACTATCTCCCATCTTCGTTTTGGTGACGACCCCATCCGCAGCCCCTATTACATCAACCAGGCTGATTTTGTGGCTTGCCACAATCCTTCCTATGTTGTTAAGGGTTACAAGATGGTACAGGATGTTAAGCCGGGCGGAATCTTCATGATCAACTGCCAGTGGAGTGATGAAGAGCTTGACAAGCATATGCCTGCTGCATCCAAGAAGTATATCGCAGACAACAATATTCAGTTATACACTATCAACGCTATCGACAAGGCTATCGAGATCGGTATGGGCAAGCGTACCAATACCATCCTCCAGTCTGCTTTCTTCAAGCTGGCCAATGTTATGCCTATCGATGATGCCGTTGAGTTCATGAAGTCTGCTGCCAAGAAGTCCTACAGCAAGAAGGGTGACGCTGTGGTAGAGATGAACTACAAGGCCATCGATGCCGGCGTTGACGCAGTTCACAAGGTTGAGATTCCGGCTTCCTGGAGCAATCCGGCACCGGATGCACCGGCTCCCGAGCTTAAGGGACGTCCTGCAACAGTGAAGCTGGTTAAGGAAGTTATGAATCCCATCGGTCTTATGGATGGTGACAATCTTCCTGTATCTGCTTTCAAGGACAATGCAGACGGACAGTTCGAGCTTGGCGCTTCCGCATACGAGAAGCGTGGTACAGCCGTTATGGTTCCGGAGTGGGATGCTGAGAAGTGTATCCAGTGTAACAACTGTGCATTTGTTTGTTCCCATGCTACCATCCGTCCCTTCATGATGACGGATGAAGAAGTAGCTGCAGCACCGGATCAGATCAAGACCGCCGATGTCAAGTTAAAGAAAGCCAATATGTACAAGTACACCATGAGCGTATCTCCCTTAGATTGTATGGGATGCGGCGAGTGTGTTACCGTATGTCCTGCTGATGCCATCAAGATGGTTCCCCAGGAATCCCAGGCAGACCAGCAGCCCGTATTCGATTATCTGGTGGCAACGGTTGGAAGAAAACCGGAAGCACCGGCAGATACAACCGTGGCAGGTTCCCAGTACAACCAGCCGCTGCTTGAGTTCTCCGGCTCCTGTGCAGGATGTGCAGAGACTTCCTATGCCCGCCTGATCACTCAGCTCTTCGGTGAGCAGATGTATATTTCCAATGCAACAGGATGTTCCTCCATCTGGGGCGGACCTGCTGCTACAGCACCCTATACTGTTAACAAAGATTCCGGACGCGGACCGGCATGGGCTAACTCCCTCTTTGAAGACAATGCAGAGCATGGCTTTGGTATGTATCTGGGCCAGAAGACCCTGCGTAACCAGGCTATTGCCAAACTGAATAAGATGGCAGAAAGCGACAAGGCATCTGATGAGTTTAAGGCTGCTCTGGAAGCATTCCTGGCAACCAAGGACGACACCAAGAAGAACCCGGCAACGGTTGCTCCTCTTCTGGCTGAGGTTGAGAAGGCTGCAGAGGCCGGATGTCCCGATGCCAAAGAAGTACTTGCCAAGAAACAGTACCTGTCCAAGAAATCCATCTGGATCTTCGGTGGTGACGGATGGGCATACGATATCGGCTTCGGCGGACTGGATCACGTTCTTGCATCCGGTGAGAATGTAAACGTTATGGTATTCGATACAGAGATGTACTCCAACACCGGTGGACAGGCTTCCAAGGCTTCCAATATCGGTGAGGTATGTCAGTTCGCAGCAGCAGGTAAAGAGATCGGTAAGAAGTCTCTTGCAGAGATTGCTATGAGCTATGGCTACGTATACGTAGCACAGATTGCTCTGGGCGCTAACCCCAACCAGGCTGTTAAGTGCCTGACAGAGGCTGAGGCTTATGATGGACCGTCCCTGATTATCGGATACGCTCCCTGTGAGCTCCACGGAATCGCTAAGGGCGGAATGAATCATTGCCAGGATGAGATGAAGGCAGCGGTTAAGGCCGGATACTGGAATCTCTTCTCCTTCGATCCTGCCAAGAAGGCAGCAGGCAAGAATCCATTTACCCTGACATCCAAGCCAGGTGATGGAAGCTACCAGGCCTTCCTGAACAACGAAGCACGTTACACTCGTCTGATCAAGCCTTTCCCGGAGAGAGCAGAGAGACTCTTTGCCAAGTCCGAGCAGGTTGCCAACGAGCGCTTCGAGCATCTGCAGCGGTTAGTTGAGCTTTATAAATAATCCGGACCGGGAGGTTTGGTACAGGTAATAAAGACAACCCCATATATCCTTTTCATAAGAAGTGGGGTATAGACTTATAGCCTGATTTAAAAGTAAGAAAAAAGACCTTTTCCCAGGAGATGTTCTCCGGGGAGAAGGTCTTTTTCTTATCATTTTGTATCATTTTACACCCTGCTATCATTTTATTGCATTTATATGACCCAGTGGTTATAATTACTTTGATGAAGGAAGTAATCACCGGATTATTATGGGAATAAATGTATGAATGAAAAGCAAGGGGGATTGGTATCGTGACAGTATCTTGCAGAAAGACATTGGCAAAGGTGATGATGGGAGCAGCCTCTTTCCTGTTATTTGGAATCCTGGCTGGCTTTGCGCCGGAAATGGCCATCCATGTTTGCGCACAGGAGGTTGTAATCACTCCCAATGAGGTGGATTCCATCAATGAGGAGCTTGAGAAGGGCAATGATGTGAAACTTGTGCCGGGAGAGACTTATGATTTCCCCCACGTTGTCGCCCGGAGCAACACGACCATTGATGCGACAGGTGCCATCATATATGGGAATACCAGGCTGATCTGCAGTCCCCGCAATTCTTTTTGCGGAGAGTACGATTATGATCTGACCAATTTTACAGTTAAGGGCGGGACCTGGAGGAATTATAATCCTGAAGGTCATGCCAAGACGGCCATGGAGGTCAGTTATGCCAAAAACATTGTATTTGATGGTCTGGATATGGAATACTGCAATTATGAAGGTCATTCCATTGAGATTACGGCCTGTTCCAATGTGACGATTAAAAACTGCAGAATCATGGCTCTGGGCACGCCGGAGCCGGAATCCAATGAGGAACAGATTCAGATTGACATTGCGTCGACATCAGCCAACGTTCCCTTTTTGCCGGATAGCCTGCTTACCGGGGAGACCTGTCATGATATTAAGATTTTGAATAATGTAGTGACAGGAAGCCGCGCCGTCTGCACCAATTTTACCAAGGCGGCTTACTCGGGAAACTGTCATACCAATATTGTCGTTGAAGGAAATATACTGACCGGAATGACTTCTGAAGCGTTGGCTCTTTTTAACACGACTTCCGGTTCGGTGAAAAGCAATGTATGTATATCCATGGCAAAGAAGGGAAGTTCAAGCAGATCGGAGTCCTACTATAGCGGCTGTCATATTCGGATGCAGAGAAGGGTCGATAATGGAGATGCCTATGCAAAACGCAGGATTAAAGTATCCGGGAACACTTTCAAAGGGGAACGGTTTGGTCTCAAGATTGGAAGTGCGGATGCAGACGGCTTTTCCTATGTAGCTGTGTCAAAAAACAATGTATACAGTGCATTAGCTAATTTCTCTTATGCCTATCGATACGATTCCCGCCTTGAAGGAAAGATTGCCGAATACCAGAATGTCAGATTCAGGCAGCCGGTGGATCAATTTGTCGGAAGCCAGGGGAGAATCATGGCAAAAATGATTTCGAGAATGCGTATTTCAGGCAAGAAAAAGCTCACAGTCGGCAAGTCCATGAGGCTCAAGGCCGTTCTGGCCCCTTCCAATGCGTCCATAAAAAAAGTAAAATGGAGGGTTAGCAATCCAAGATATGCTTCCATATCCTCCTCCGGAAAGCTTAAGGCAAAAAAAGCGGGAAAAGGGAGGACGATCATTGTATGTGCTTCTTCGACTGACGGGTACGGAGTCAAGGCCTATAAGAAAATCAAGATTATAAAGAAAAAGAAGAAGAAAAAAAAGAAATAGCCCCCTTTATTAATATCATGTGGATCAGAGACAGTTTGGAGTAAAGCAAAAGGAGTAAGAAGACATGAATTCCCAGAAGAACACTTCCTATAATTCAGAGCAGACCGAGAAACAACAAGAACAGACCGGGAAAGAGAGGGAGCAGGCCGGGAAGCGGCAAATGGAAGAGAACAAGATGGGCTATATGCCCGTGCCCAGGCTGCTTTTTTCCATGGCTGTTCCCATGATGATTTCCATGATGGTCCAGGCTTTGTACAACGTGGTGGACAGTATCTTTGTTGCCCAGCTCAGTGAAGACGCTTTGACATCGGTGTCTCTGGCCTTCCCCATGCAGAACCTGATGATTGCGGTAGGAAGCGGAATCGGAGTCGGTACCAATGCCCTCCTGTCAAAAAAACTGGGAGAAAAGGACAATGAGACAGCAAGCAGTTCCGCTGTACATGGTATTTTTCTGTCAGTTATTGCCTATATTATTTTTGCCTTGTTCGGAATCTTTCTTACAAGGACATTTTTTCAGGGGCAGACGGATATCAAAGTCATCATTGACGGCGGTGTAGAATATCTGACCATAATCTGTGTCGTTTCTTTTGGCCTCTTCGGTCAGATTATCCTGGAGAGACTGCTCCAGTCCACCGGAAAGACCATCTATTCCATGATCACTCAGGGAACAGGAGCTATAATCAACATTATTCTGGACCCTATACTGATTTTCGGTTTGTTCGGCATGCCCAAACTGGGCATTCGAGGGGCGGCTATTGCGACAGTCATCGGGCAAATTGTAGCAAGCTGCCTGGCTCTGTACTTTAACATTTCAAAGAATAAGGAGATTTCTCTGTCTTTCCATGGCTTTCATCCCCGGGGGAATATTATCGGCAGGATTCTCTATGTGGGCGTGCCCTCGATCATCATGGTAGCCGTAACCTCGGTAACTGTTTTCGGCCTCAACCGGATTCTGATGCAATTCTCATCTACGGCCGCAGCTGTTCTGGGAGCATATTTTAAACTGCAGAGCTTTATCATGATGCCGGTTTTCGGCTTAAACAGCGGTATGATTCCCATCATAGCCTTCAACTACGGAGCAAAAAACGGAGACCGTATTGGTCAGACCATCAAGCTCAGTGTTATTACAGCTATGATCATCATGGCTTTGGGTATGGCTCTGCTGCATATATTCCCGGCTCAGCTTCTGATGCTCTTTAACGCCTCGGATCATATGCTGTCCATCGGTGTTCCTGCCCTTAAGACGATCAGTCTGAGTTTCATTTTTGCAGGCTATTGTATCGTCTTATCTTCTGTATTTCAGGCTTTTGGTAAAGGGATACTCAGTATGATCGTGTCGCTCATGAGACAGCTGGTAGTCCTCCTCCCGGCGGCCTATCTTCTGGCCAAGACGGGAGAAGTGAATAATGTCTGGTGGGCTTATCCTCTGGCAGAAGTCATGTCATTGATCTTGTCTACCCTCTTCCTTATCCGGATTCACAAAAGTTTAATCAGTAAGCTTTAGGCTTAAGACAAAAAAAGGAGACAGGAATAGCCGGCTGTCTCCTTTTCAGGGAAAAAAAGAGGAGACAGAGCATTGTCCTCTGTCTCCCTTTCTTTTATTCGTAATATTGAGGTGCCTTCTTCAGTGTCTGGAAAAGATCCCAGTCGTGAGCGGGAATCATGGTAGCGTGATACTTGTTGGTCAGGTAACGAACCCGCTCGATGGACTTGAAATACTCCGGCCTCTGTCCGAGTAGTCCGGAAGCTTTTCCGGGTGGTCCGTAGATCTCCATGGTGTAAACTGCATCCATGGGGAATACAAAGGTTCCTTCTTTTTCCAGATGAATGATCAGGCCCAAGAGACCGGGTGTGTGTCCCGGAAGATTAACAACTTCTACACCGGGAACCAATTCGAAGTCATCTTCTACCAATCTGTAGTGATCGACTACGACATCCAGATCGTTTTTACAGTAGCCGACCCACTGGGTGTAGTCATTGGTGACACGAACCATGGTCTGGGCGTATTCAAAGTCTGCTTTGGGTGCGTAGATATCGGCATGTTTAAAAAGATGAACATTGCCGGTATGGTCAAAGTGCATGTGAGACAGAACGACCGTATCAATATCGCTTGCCCGAACCCCTACTTTGGCCAGCTGAATCTCCAGATTCTGTTCGATGGTCTGATGAAGGTCGTAGGCGTCGGCAATATCCGGTGCCCAGTGACCGTGCATGGCATTCATGTTGCTGCCGGTGTCATAAAGGATCCAGCCATTATCGTGCTGAATCAGTATACACATGACCGGAAGGTTATAAAAAGTGTGCTTCACATCCGGATTACTCCGGGTTGCGATGGTAGAGTTAGCAACTACATTATTTTTGTCCGTCTTAAGATAGCCCGTATCAAGAATATAAAACCTGAGCATGTTTTACCTCCTTTTATCGGTCTCGGTTTCCTATAGGAATCATTCTTTGTACCTAGTCTATCATGCAGAGAGACAGAGCAATGAGAAAAAATGTTCTATAATATGGTAAATAAAGAGTTATTGAAAAAAGAAAATATATAAAGGCAGGAAAAGAAAATGCATAATAAAGA
>CADBME010000063.1 GCA_902795715.1 uncultured Lachnospiraceae bacterium
CTTTTAAAACAACCGTGAGTCAATAAAACCCGTTCTCAATGGCTCTTGTTTAATCCCGTCGCCTGTTCTATCAGTTCAATTTGCCGCTGCGGAAAATCGTCACATGGCTCCCTTTCATTCAATGCCTTTATCCTTTTTAATAAAAAACTTATCAAGTACAGTCAAAATATTACTGCTGTGTATTGTCGGAACCGTTTTCCGCAAAAAATCTTCTCTGACACTGGAGATCCTTTTCGCTTTTTTAAAGTCTTTTGCCATTTTTGTCTTTTCCGTGCCGGAGACTTGCCTGCCCCAATATACATCTTCTACATCTCTGCAAAACAGAACCAGTTCATACCCTTTGCGATTACAGTAATCCCGAATCTCGTCCAGTAGCTTTTTGGCTTCCGGATCCACATCGTAATTATCCGTGTCTATGAAGAAAATAATATGCGTGTTCTCTTTCGCGGAGTTACTGTAAAATTCACTAATCGCGTTTGTTGTGGCACGGCTCTTATATCTTGTTTTCGTTTTCAGAAAATAAGTACGATATGTGACTTTTTTGTTGTCCTCATAAAACCGCTTAATCGTCTCCCGGATGTACAGATCATCGGTTTCTGACTGATGATTCGTTTCCACACAGAACAAAAGCCGCTTATTCATCGGTGCCTCCTAAAATTCCCAGGAAATCAGAGGCATCCACATTATAAGGTGAATCATCAATGAATCCATCACGATAAGCATTTTCCGGCGATTGGTTTCCATTCCGTGTCCAGGTATGTACTGTGTGGATACTGGATATGAAACTGATGGATAGTTTGTTCCTTTGGAGAACAGACATCGGTGACAGGTTATGCGCTGTGAAACAAAGCTGTCCCTGCCCAAATTTCATAAAATATTCGATGATTTTATTTAGGTATATATCATTGATATTGGAATCCAGTTCATCAATAAACACAATGAAGCCGCGGCAGGCAGCATCCAGACTGCTGAATAGTTTCATCAGTTTTTTTATTCCATTGCTTTCATATTCCGAAGCAATCGAATAATCTTTATATTTCATGATCTGGCTGCATTTATACCCGCTGCCGTAGTCTTTTGTTTCTACTTCTATATCCAGAAGATCTGTTTTGAACATCTGAATAAAAGAACACATTCTTGCAACGCCGTCTTTATAGCTATCCAGATATTCTTTCGAGATCATCTCATCATCATATATATTTATCATAGAGTCTGCATTTATCGCATACTCATATATTTCTTCCGCATTCTTTCCCTGGAATTCCGTGAAAAGCAATTTGTTTACATATTTTCTATGATCATCTGCCTGGTCAATATATACAAAAAGCCTGATAGAAAAAATATACAAATACAAAATATGCATCTCTTCAACCGATGCTTTTTTCTCATTCAGATCAAAAAAACCAGGTAAAAAAGAAGCAAAGGTTCTTTGAGACAATAAGTTTTGTGTCGTCTCTTTATGTTTTTTATAAAGATCATCATTGCAGAATTCAATTAACTCCCCATCCTGTACTCTGTATACCGTAATATATCTGTTCTGGGAATTTGTGCCCTTCTTCACCTCAAGTTTCTCTCCGGTTAAGTGAACACGATAATCTTTCCCCACCTTAAACGCCACTTGATATTTATATATAGCCGAATGATTCTCTGTATTTACATAATATTCTACTTCTATCTGACCCGCTTGAGTTTTTTTATTTATAAGCTCCAGCAGATTGCGTTGGGAAACGGAATCATACAGATAGTTCTCATTATTAATTAAATCGCCAAGAATTTTCATTGCCGTGATGATTGCTGTTTTACCGGATCCGTTTTCACCATAAATTGCCTTAATTCGAAAATCATCCGGATTAAAATCGTTTTTTATCGTCTTTTTATAAAACTGAAACTCAACCGGAATATCTATGTTTTTTATTCCAGACAGGCGCAAACTCAAAAGAAAGAATGGTATCACTCTCATCGCCTCCTGATCAGATAATACCATACTATTATAATAAAATAAATACGTTTTGTAAATTTTATAAAATTACTGTGGCTCGTTCAATATTACCGCAAATATCCACACCAGAAAGCCCATCCTTTACGGACATAGGAAACGATAGGGACGGTTCTTTTCGTTTCACCGCCCCCCTGAAACGAAAAGAACCGTCCCCACCGTTTCAGTCTTCAAGTCTTCAAGTCTTTTCATTTTTTTCAAACATTCCCCCAGCTCATCACCTTATCGTACGAGTGCAGCAAAACCAGCGCATCGCTGTAGGTCATCCCCGTCTTCTTCCTGACGCCGTCCTGCTCCTCCTCCCGGGGTTCCTCAATCAGCTCCAGCAGGTCCGCATACTTGCTGTCCCTATAATACTCCCGGATTTCGGAAAGCCCGCTGTTGATTTTCCGCACCTTGTAAACATTCATGATCTCATCCGGCTGCTTCTTTGCCAGCGCCTCAATCGCATACAGGTTGGCTTCCATAATCAATTTAAGAACGCGAATCCGTTCCTTCTTCCGCTCATATTCTTCATAAGC
>CADBME010000064.1 GCA_902795715.1 uncultured Lachnospiraceae bacterium
GCGCACAAAGCATTGCTGAAAGCCAGGTTCATATTATTATGCGCATGAAAACCAATTCTTACAGAAGGGTCAAGCGCTTCGTCATATTTTTTGAGAAAGCGGACGACATCGGAATTTTTCATATAGCCGTAGCTGTCAACAAAATAAAGGGCATACGCACCCATTTCATTTGCTTCCCTGATAATCAAATCCAGTTCTTCCTCAGTATATCGCATTGTGAGCATGGGCTGCACAAAAACCTTATACCCTTTTTTTGACAAGGAAGCGCAAAAATCAAGTGATTTCTGTAATTCGGAGTAACGGATAATTACCCTTGCTCCGTCGACCATAGTTTCACGCCTTTGAGGTATCGCGTCAACCGGTGTGTCAGGTCCCCTGTACAGTCCGACATACATCTGCGATTCACTTCGATTATCGGGAATCGCCTCGGATAATTTCTCAATATTTTGATATATTGCGAATCCCCTTTTATCATCCTCCGATATTTCAATCGAACCGATCTCAACAATGTCTATATTCGACCGGCTCAAGCAATCAGATATTGCAGTTATATCCTCTGAAGAAAAGCGTTTATCAGATATTTTGTTCTTTGAAGCATCCTCTAATCCTAAACCGCCGTCCCTCAACGTACAGTCCAATATCTGAATTCGATTTTCCATTTCATGATTCTCCCATTTTATTTATTCGTAAAGTCTTTCAGATTCTTTTCGATTACCGACCACATACGATCGGCATTATTTTCTGAAACAAAAGAATTGTGAGGAGTTACGATCAGATTTTCTTTTTCCCACAGCCCGCTGTTTTCCGAAAGCGGTTCCGTGCGAAACACATCGCACACAGCTCCGGATAATTTATTATCCAATGCCTCGCTGAGCGCGTTCTCGTCTGCAAGTCCTCCCCTTGCCGCATTAACAAATACCGCGCCGTTCTTCATCATCGAGAAGCGATGTCTGTCAAACATATTCTCGGTTTCAGCAGTCAAGGGAAGCGTCAATACGACTACATCGCTGACACCGAGTTCACGGTCAAGCATTTCAATCGGATATATTTCTTTGAAATACGGTCTTTCCGACGGATAAAGATCCACACCGTATATCTCGTCCGTAAATCCTGAAAACCGCTTTGCTGTTTCCGAGCCGATACTTCCGGTGCCTACAATACAAATCCTTTTTCCGCACAGTTCCGTTATATCTCTGTTTTTAAGCCACAGCTTTTGATTCTGATTATAATAAAAGAACCTGCTTTTTTTATAGAGCTGAAGCACTCCGCATACAATGAATTCCGCTATCGGAATACTGTAAACGCCCCGCGCGTCGTTCAAAATTATCTGATGTTCCTTAATGTAGTCCTCATCAACCCTGTCATGTCCCGCGCTGAGAAGCTGGATATATTTCAGGTTTTTAAACCGGCGTATGTCGTGATGAACAAACAGCCAGTTCCCTATCGCCGCGTCCACCGCGGATACATCGAAAGGAATTTCAGAGTCCTCTCTTTCCGAATATTTGACAGTGAAACCGTATGATTCTATTGTACGGATCTGTTGCTCCGTCCATCGGAAAGCACCTGTAATCAACATAAGCATATCGACAGTCTCACCTTTCAATAGTTCTAAATTATTACGTCAGAACCTGTTTAAAGGGTTATGTGTCAATCTGTCCATTTTTTCCATGGAGCTGTTTTCTTCCGCCACATCTTTTCCAGCATATCCATTTCTCTTTTTGTGTCCATGCACTGCCAGAAGCCTTTGTGGGAATAACTCATCAGCTGACCGTCCCGAACAAGACGCATCAACGAATCTTTTTCAAAAACCGTATCGTCGCCGTCGATATAACTGAACACCTCAGGTTCCAGAACCATATAACCGGCATTGATCTGCGCTCCGTCAGAGAGGTTCTTTTCTCTGAATGATTTGACCGCGTTGTCGCCGCCGATATCAAGCACACCCTTATCCTGCTTGAGAATAACAGAAGTAAGCGTTGCAATCTTATCATGGCTCTTATGATATTCAAGCAATGCCAAAATATCAACATCGCATACCGCGTCGCCGTAAGTCATCATAAAAGCTTCGTTGCCGACATAAGGCTGTATTCTTTTGATACGGCCGCCGGTCATCGTGTTAAGACCGGTATCAATTACCGTTACCTTCCACGGCTCACAATGCTGATTATGAATCGTCATGTCGTTTTTGCCACTGCTGAAATCAAATGTAACATCACTGTTGTGCAAGAAATAATCGGCAAACCAACGTTTTATATAGTGTTGTTTATAACCGGCACAAATAATGAATTCATTGAATCCGTAGTATGAATACTCCTTCATTATGTGCCAGATAATAGGTTTCTCTCCAATTTCTATCATAGGTTTCGGCTTGAAACGGGATTCTTCAGAAATCCTTGTTCCGTAACCTCCTGCCAGCAAAACAACTTTCATGATATTTCCTCCATCCGAACCGGTACGTATTCCAAAGCGCAGCTGCATCGCGCAAAAGCGAACACGCAATAGAAAATCTTATTATTCAAAACGGAATGTTTCCCTGATGCCGCTCCATTTCTGATCCTTCTCGCTCAAATTAAGCGCAGTTCCGTCCGCGAGAGTATAGTTTGAAGCGCTTGCCGTGCCGTCATATTCACCCTTAACGCCAAAAGAAGCCCAGTCAATGCCGATCTCGGGATCGTTCCACGCAAGACCGCCTTCATCATTTGCGTGATAGAAGTCATCGCATTTATAGCAGAACTCCGCTGTTTCACTCAGCACAAGAAAGCCATGTGCGAATCCGCGGGGAATGAGGAACTGCTTCTTGTTTTCCTCAGTAAGCTCCACACCGAACCATTTGCCGTATGTCTTACTTCCGCTTCTGAGGTCAACCGCTACATCAAAGACAGAACCCTTGATGACTCTCACAAGCTTTGTCTGCGGAAAATGCTTCTGGAAGTGAAGTCCGCGGAGAACACCGTTTGTTGACATAGACTGATTGTCCTGAACGAAGGTAATGTTAATTCCCGCTTCCTTCATATCGTTTTCATTGTAGGTTTCCATAAAATATCCGCGGCTGTCACCGTGAACGGCAGGAGTAATAACGCAAAGTCCCTCAATACCGCCGACATTCTTCTCAACTGTAATCTGTCCCATCAGTATTCAATCTCCTTCAAGTATCTTGCAAGCGCATCCTGCCATGCAGGCAGAAGCGTAAAACCGTTTTCTGTTAATTTCGATTTATCCAAACGGCTGTTGTGCGGTCTTTTTGCCTTTGACA
>CADBME010000065.1 GCA_902795715.1 uncultured Lachnospiraceae bacterium
TCATGGCAATATCCTGCCGTTCCTTAAGCAGTTCCTTCTCACGCAGACTGCCCAGATCTTTGCCATTGACCTTCACCGTTCCCGAACTGGGTACCTCCAGATAATTCAGACATCGAACCAGGGTGCTCTTACCAGCACCTGACATGCCGATTATCCCGTAGATATCTCCCCTCTCAATCTGGAGACTGATATCCTTGAGAGCATCCACCGGAGCATCCTTGGTGATAAAGCGTTTGGAGACATGGCTCACTTCAATAATCGCCATACAATTAAATCCCCCATTTCATATTGATTTACTATGATATCACCCTAACAGTATAATATCTTAAACATTTTTTGTCAATCTTCTATCAGGACTATTTATCCTGTTTATCCCACGACTGTTTATCCCACAGGCAGGGTTTATTTTATCCCTTCCACACAAATCCAGTCCGTTCCCTCTTTCAAGTGGATCCGCACCGCTGTAAAGCCGGCATCCCGGAACATAAAGTAGAACTGTTCCTTGGAAGGATTAAAGAGGTCGTAAACCTGTATGTTTTTCCTGGTATCCTCGTCCAATCCGGCCTTACCGTAGATATCCGCAATCAAAAGGAACTGGCCGCCCGGCCTCATCACCCGCAGAACCTCCTTGAGATTCTCCTCCGGCTCCGGCCAGAAATAAAAACTCTCCACAGTGGTAATCCGGTCAAAAGAAGCCTCCTCAAAAGGCAGGTCCTCCACAGAAGCCTCAACAATTCTGGCTCTGCCTTCTCCAATCAGATCCTCATTAAACTTACCGGACTCCTCAACCGACACCGGAGAATAATCCACACCGGTTACCATGGAACCCGGCACACGATCCGCAAGCCTCCTGATGGTCGCACCACCGCCACATCCGATATCCAGAAGGGTTTCTGCCCCCTCTGTCTTAAGAAAACCAAGAGCCCACTCCGTAACAGGCTCATGGCTTTTATTCATCCGGGACAACATCCTGGCACCATCCTCGCCCTCAGGCTTTCTGGGATTGCCCGCCGCCAGATCATCCCTGCTTTCAACAAGTCTTTTTTCTTTATCTGTCATAGTACTCCTCCATATGTGGGACAGTGGGGACGTTTCATATTGTCCCACATTGTATAAGTTTTGACAATGTGGGACAATATGAAACGTCCCCACTGTCCCACTATAACAAATCAGGTGAAAACCGTCAATGAATATCCTCTGCTTTATCTCTATTCAATCCTTATTTCTATAACAAATTGACGCGTCACTTTCGACGTTTTATAATATGTAATATATCAGCTTATGGGAATATGTATGGAAAGGGTTATCATTTATGAGAAATGTTACATTGGGGTTACCTGGCTGATGATCAGGAAATCGATCTGATCCGCACCTGTCAGGAGCGTAATATCGGTCTTATTTGTATGAAGGGTATGGCCGGGGGGCGGTCTGTCAGCAAGTGTCTGACAGGCCGCCCCCCCCGGCTATCTCCGGACCAAAGCAAGGTCAGTATCTTTTGTATCTCCTAAATCTGGGACAGTACTTCCCCGATGCTGTCATTGATGACCAGATCTGCCTGGGCATCTCTGGGAGTGGAGGAACGATTAATTAAAACAAGATGTCTTCCTCTGAAGTAGTCAATCATGCCGGCTGCAGGATAGACAACCAGTGATGTGCCTCCGATGATAAGGACATCGGCATTGCGGATAGCCTGGACAGCTCCGGTTACGATGTTGTTATCGAGCCCTTCTTCGTAGAGTACGACATCAGGTTTGATCAGACCGCCGCATGCGTCACAGTAGGGAATACCTTCACTATTTTTAATATATTGAGCGTCAAAGAACTTATGACACTTGGTGCAGTAATTTCTGAGAACGCTTCCGTGGAGTTCATAAACGGTTTTGCTGCCGGCTTTCTGATGCAGACCATCGATGTTCTGTGTAACAACAGCTTTACATTTACCCTGTTTTTCCAGTTCTGCCAGTTTGTAATGGGCAGGGTTTGGCATAACATCAAGAGCCAGCATCCGGTCCTTGTAAAATTCATAGAACTCTTCTGTTCTGTGAACGAAGAAAGAATGGCTTACAATCTGCTCCGGCGGATATTTGTATTTCATATTATAAAGGCCGTCCACACTCCGGAAGTCGGGAATGCCGCTTTCGGTGGATACGCCGGCCCCTCCGAAAAAGACCAGATTATCGGTTCCGTCTACGATTTCCTTCAATCTTTTTATCTTGTCGTCCATTGAATCATCCTCCTTCTTAGTGTATTTATAAAAAAAATTTCGAAATTGTGCTTTCATTAAACAGATAAAAGTACCACATTAAAAAGTCCCAGTATGAATCCGATCAGGGCTCCTATATTGACGACGGCAGCCAGTTCTTTTTCCATGATATAGAGGACCAGCTCTTCTACCTGCTCAACCGGCATGGCGTTGATCCGGTCCTGAACGATTTTTGAGAAATCCAGTGCTCTGAGTATGCCGGGCAGGTTCTTTACTGCTGTTTTTTCGTAGAGTTCATAAACATAACTTTCCAGAGGACCGCAGTGTTCTTCGAATCTTCCAACCAGTTCACCTCCGGTTTTTCCCTGTATGGATTCCGATTCCCTGTGAACCATATCCGATACATATTCGAAA
>CADBME010000066.1 GCA_902795715.1 uncultured Lachnospiraceae bacterium
CCTCCTGACGACTCTGGGACTTTCTGCGATAAAGACTCCTCCAAAGGGGGCATCCCGATGAAGAAGCTGGCGTTCATTGCACCTTGCATATTCATTCAGGCGAGGGTCCTGCAAATCATTCAAATCTGTTATTTTCATATGGTCTTCTCCTGTCTGGCTATCTCATCTGCTGATACTTGCCCTGCTAAAAGCATTAAGGGTCCTTTCCTGAAAAAGATTCGTATTTGCAAATGATTTTTGTCATTTTCCCAGTATATCACAAAGTCAGGATGCCATCCATGGCAATCTGCTAAAACAAGATTGCTGCTTTTTTTCTTGTTTTTATTTTTTTAAAATGCCATTGTCCGTCTTATTTATCTATGTTAATATGTAAACAATATGATAAAACCTAGATTATTTTTGACAAAAAGTTGCTTTATTTGGCAATTATTTTAAAAAATGACTTTGGTTATATCAAATAGCACCTTGTTGATTCCGGATGGGGGCCGGTAAGTGGCTCTCATCCGACTAACCTATGCCTTCAGCAAGGAAGAAAGGGGTATTTTATGGCTGCGAATATGTCGTTTCGGGGAACCCCGAAACAAGAGAGAGAGCTGCGTAAGTTCATTAAGAAGCACAAAGATCAGCCCGGCGCTATGATGCCTGTCCTCCAGGAAGCTCAGGGTATCTACGGATATCTGCCTCTGGAAGTCCAGGAGATCATTGCCGATGAGATGCATGTGCCTCTGGCTGAGGTTTTCGGCGTTGCAACTTTCTACTCTCAGTTCACACTGACTCCCAAAGGGGAGCATACCATCAGCGTCTGTTTAGGAACAGCCTGCTATGTAAAGGGTGCAGATAAGATTTTATCTGCTATCGAAGAGCATCTGGGCATCAAGTCGGGAGAATGCACGGAAGACGGCTTCTTCTCCATCGAGAGCTGCCGTTGTCTGGGTGCCTGCGGACTTGCACCGGTTATGACTGTCGACGGTGAAGTTTATGGAAAGTGTACTCCGGAGTCTGCCGTTAAGATTATCGACTCCTACTATGATAAGGAGGTGTAATCTATGGCTATGACTTATGAGAATCTTCTTGAAATCAAGAAGAAAAATGAAGAACTGGTTCTTGTCCGTAAACTGGTTGCCTCCCAGGCGGAGGAGATGGCAAAGCACACCGCCTACCGTAAACAGATCCTTGTCTGCGGCGGTACCGGCTGTACTTCTTCCGGAAGCAAAAAAGTAATCGATGCTCTGGAAAATGAAATTAAAGAAAAGAAACTTGACGATGTACTGATTGTCAGGACCGGCTGTTTCGGTCTTTGTGCACTCGGCCCCATCGTTATTGTCTATCCGGAGGGAGCTTTCTATTCCCAGACGACGCCGGAAGGGGCAAAACGTATTATTGATGAGCATATTATTGAAGGAAAGATCTGTAAAGACCTTCTCTATCCGGAAACTGTCCGCGATGATGGAGAGATCCTTCCTCTTTCCGGAACCAATTTCTATGCAAAACAGATGCGTATCGCTCTGAAGAACTGTGGTGTCATCGATCCGGAAAATATCGAAGAGTATATCGCCCTTGACGGTTATCAGGCCCTCTACAAGGTCCTCACCTCCATGACCCAGGATGAGGTTATTGATACCATGCTTGAATCCGGTCTGAGAGGCCGTGGAGGAGCCGGATTCCCCACAGGAAGAAAATGGTCTTTCTGTAAGGCAACCAAGTCTGACATCAAATATGTCTGCTGTAATGCGGACGAGGGAGATCCCGGTGCTTTCATGGATCGTTCCATCCTGGAAGGCGATCCTCACTCCGTACTTGAGGCTATGGCCATCGCGGGCTATACCATCGGAGCCAGCCAGGGCTACGTCTATGTCCGTGCAGAGTATCCCATCGCGGTAGAGCGTCTGACCATCGCCATCAAGCAGGCCAGAAAGTATGGTCTGCTGGGCAAGCACATTTTCGGAACCAAGTTCAACTTTGACGTAGAGATCCGTCTTGGTGCCGGCGCTTTCGTATGTGGTGAGGAGACGGCCCTTATGACTTCCATCGAAGGAAAACGTGGCGAGCCTCGTCCCAGACCGCCTTTCCCGGCTGTGGAAGGTCTTTTCAAGAAGCCGACCGTCCTCAACAATGTAGAAACCTATGCCAATATTGCCCAGATTATCCTGAAGGGACCGGAATGGTACTCTTCCATCGGAACCGAGACTTCCAAGGGTACCAAAGTATTTGCCCTGGGCGGCAAGATTACCAACGTCGGCCTTGTGGAAGTACCCATGGGTACCACCCTGCGTGAGATCATCGAAGAAATCGGAGGCGGCATCCCCAATGGCAAGAAATTCAAGGCAGCCCAGACCGGCGGTCCTTCCGGCGGATGTATCCCCTCTGTTCACATTGATACTCCGATCGATTATGAGAGTCTGGCAAAAATCGGATCCATGATGGGGTCCGGTGGTCTGATCGTTATGGATGAAGATACCTGTATGGTCGACATCGCCAAATTCTATCTGGAGTTCACCTGTGAGGAGTCATGCGGTAAGTGTTCACCCTGCCGTATCGGAACCAGAAGACTTTTGCAGCTGCTTGAGCATATTACAACCGGCGACGCAACCATGGAAGATCTGGACAAGATTGAGGAGCTTGCCGATCACATGAAGGTATCCTGTCTCTGTGCCCTGGGCCAGACAGCATCCAATCCTGTTACCTCCACTCTGAGATACTTCAGGGAAGAATATGTAAATCATATTGAAAACAAACGTTGTGAAGCCAAGAAATGTAAGGATCTTCTTCATTATGTCATCGATCCGAATCTGTGCAAGGGCTGTACCCTCTGCTCAAGGAACTGTCCGGTCGGCGCGATCTCAGGCACTGTGAAAGAACCTCACAGTATTGATATCGACACCTGTATCAAGTGCGGTCTCTGTAAGCAGAATTGTAAATTCGATGCCATTTACATGGAATAAGGAGGGGTGAATTATGAAGAAAATGATTCATATGAAGATAAACGATATCCCGGTCACTGTTCCGGAGGGCACGACAGTTCTGCAGGCTGCCAAGCAGGCAAATATTGAGATTCCTTCTCTCTGCTACCTGAAAGATATCAACTGCATCGGAGCCTGCCGTGTCTGTGTTGTTGAGATTAAAGGACGCCGCGGTCTGACTGCCGCATGTACCTATCCCGTAGAGGAAGGTCTGGAAGTCCTCACCAACACACCCATGGTCCGCGCTTCCAGAAAGACTACCATCGAGCTGATTCTTTCAACTCACCACAAGAAATGTCTTTCCTGTGTAAGGGGTAATCACTGTGAGCTTCAGAAGCTCGCCTATGACTACGGTATTGATGAAGATCGTTTTAAGAGTGAGGAACTCATGTATGAAATCGATGATTCCACACCTTATGTTGTCCGCGACAATAACAAATGTATTCAATGTCTCAGATGTGTATCCACCTGTAATAAAGTGCAGACTGTGGGCGCCATCGGACAGATCCGCCGTGGTTTTGATGTGCGTGTAGGATCCCCATTTGATAAGGGACTGGATTCCACTACATGTGTAGGCTGCGGACAGTGTATCGTATCCTGCCCGGTCGGTGCTCTCTATGAGAAGTCCAACATCGATGATGTCTGGGAAGCAATCGGCAATCCCAAGAAGAAAGTGGTATTCTTCACCGCTCCTTCCATCGCCGCTACCCTGGGTGAGTGCTTTGACATGCCGCCCGGAACACACGTAGAGCGTCAGATGGCTCAGGCCATCCGCATGTTAGGCGATGTGGAAGTCTTTAACATGAATGTGACCGCTGACCTGACCATCCTTGAAGAGGCCAATGAGCTGATTGACCGTCTGAAAAACAAGAAGCCTATTCCCATGTTTACTTCCTGCTGTCCGGGATGGATCAAGTTCATGGAGCATAACTACCATGATCTTCTTCCCAACCTTTCAACATGTAAGTCTCCTCAGGGAATGTTCGGCGCCATCTTAAAGAGCTATTACTGCCAGAAGAACCACATCGATCCCAAGGACCTCTTTGTTGTCAGTGTCATCCCCTGTACAGCCAAGAAGTTCGAGGTATCCCGTCCGGAGCTGGCCCACAAGAACATCCCGGATGTCGATGTAGCCCTGACCACCAGAGAGCTTGGCAAGATGATCAAGGGTGCCGGTATCTCCTTCAAGGACCTGGCCGGTGAAGACTTTGACGATCCCTTCGCCATGGCATCCGGTGCAGGAAAGATCTTCGGAGCAACCGGCGGTGTTATGGAGGCGGCTCTCAGAACCGCAGCCAATATCCTCGATGGCAGCAATGAAAAGGTTAATTTCATGGATGTCCGTGGTATCCCCGGTATCAAGGAAGCAACCTACAAGATTGCCGGAATGGATGTGGACGTATGTGTTGCCAGCGGACTCGGAAATGCACGCAAAGTCGTTGAGATGATTCGAAACGGCGAAAAGAACTATCTCTTTGTAGAGATCATGGCTTGTCCGGGCGGCTGTATCAACGGCGGCGGACAGCCTGTACAAAGCGACAGTGTCCGCAACTATGTCGATCTTAAGACATTACGTTCCAACGTCCTCTACGAGGAAGATGCGGCTAATGAGATGCGGTGCTCACATGAAAGTCCTGTATGTCAGATGCTCTATGATGAGTATCTTGGAAAGCCGGGCAGGGCAAAAGCACACAGCCTGCTCCATACAAGCTATACCGAACGTTAATGATCAGAACCTCTTCTGATCTGAAAATCTAAAAAAACAATAAGCAGAAAAAAGAAAAGGCCTTCGGCAGGGGAAAATGTCGAAGGCCTTTTCTTGTTCTTATCCTTGTGTTTTGTCCTTGTTTTTTATTTTGCATGTAAGAGGGATAATAAAAACAAATCCTCAAAACACAGAAAGCAAAACAGCATCTTTTAGACAAAATATTGTACATAACAACAGTATGTTTTTGTCTGTTTTCTAAGCATTTGAACAAAATAATCTATTTTCATATAGATTCCTTGATGCTAAAATTCAGGTATCTCACAAGGTGGAAACACCAATCTCATATACTCTCAGATGAAATAACTTCAAAACATGGTATAAAGTTTACTTCATCTCCTCTTTTTACATAATTGTCGAAACAGCCCGCTATGCGGGCTGTTTTAGTATGTCATTCTTCCGGTGTTTTACACACATCGATCCAGTCTATGCTGGACGACAATTCAAATAGTTCGTCCGGTGTCAGCTTCACGGCACTGCTGGCATTTCCGCAAGCCGGATAGACTATGTCAAAGCGCTGCAGAGACCTGTCGGAATAAACCCGGACTCCTTCCTTTATGCCGAAGGGGCATACACCACCGACATCATGGCCGATCCACTCATTGACTTCCTGCCGGCTGAGCATTTTCGCCTTTTTATGAAAATATCCTTTGTATTTGCTGTTATTGACCTTGGCATCCCCGGCACAGATGACCATGACCGGTTCCCCATCCACCTGAAAGGTTAAAGACTTGGCAATTCTTGCAGGATCTGTTCCCACAGCCTCCGCCGCCAGCTCTACCGTTGCACTGGATACATCAAATAAAAGAATCCTGTCTCTGTATCCCTTTTCTTCAAGATAAGCCATCGCATTTTCTAAAGACATGGTAATCTCCTTCTTGATAAAATATAGATTGATTGAACACATAGTACTACCCGGGCCTGTCATCGTCAAGTTTCATATGGAGATTATTTGCCGGTCCTCTTTGTCGGAAAGCAAAAGAATCCTTGCAATATTCAACACTTTTTCATTTACTTTTTGTCCATATTTTTATATAATGATAGCAGAGATTTTGTGTCCTGTTTTTACTGTTTACAGCTTATTACAGGTCACATGAACCATAGATTGAATCACAAGGACTCTGAACATCTATTATGTGATCCGGAAAGGAGTTTTCACATGACCAGAGATATGATAAATAACGGCGCTAATGCCGGTGAAAAGGAACGATTGATTCAGGAGTATGTTCCGGGTAAGCAGATTACCCTGGCTCATATGGTTACACGCCCCAAGGCCTCCGTTTACCAGAAGCTGGGGCTTCCGGATGAATACCATGACGCAATCGGTATTATGACCATCACTCCCTCTGAGGCAACGATTATTGCCGCCGACATCTGTACCAAAGCCGCTTCCATCAAGCTTGGTTTTGTAGACCGTTTCTCCGGGTCTGTTATCATTGTCGGAACAACGGCCAATGTAGAATCCGCCCTCAACAGTGTAATCAGCACTTTCTATAACAAGCTGGGCTTCGATGCGGTTGCCATAACCAAAACCTGATCCCCGGAGCGCTAACTTATGAAAATTATGCTGATCGGCGCGTCTGCTGCCGGAAAAACAACTTTAATCCAAAGCCTGAGTCATGAGGAAATCCGTTACGACAAGACCCAGGCCGTGGAATATATAGGTAATTTTATCGATACTCCTGGAGAATACATGCAGCAGCGTGGATACTGGGGACCTCTGACCATCACTTCCCATGATGCGGATATCATATGTTTTGTTCAGGATTCCAGCAGTGAAGACTGCTGGTTTTCACCGGGCTCGGCCAACAAGTTTTCCAAACCTGTGGTCGGGATTGCGACCAAGACCGATAAAGACGAGTCCAATCTCAAAAGGGCCCATTCTTACCTGGCTCTGGCCGGATGCAGAACCATATTTGATGTCAGTGCCTACAGCGGAGAAGGGATTCCCGAACTGGTTGACAATCTCCACGCTATGCTGGAAAAGTACCATAGCGATAACGCTAAAAGATATCAGGATGATTATTTTGACTGATCTCTTTCCATGGAACATAGGAAAAGGAATAATTAAAATAAAAAACCTGAAAAAGAAAAACCGAAATAGTAAGATGAACTGGAAAAAAAAAAATCGGCAGTCTTCAAAGACTGCCTTCTTTTTTTTCATCAAACTTTATATGGACAATAGTATAGAGAATATCATTGTTCTGTTCATAGTACTTAAATCGGATAGGCTGAAAACCTTTTTTGGCCATTTTTCTAAAATCGGTTCTCCCGGCGGAGTACCACAACATGCGTCCTTTGCTGTCCCTTCCGGCATAAACAGCAGTATGAGGTGCATAGCCGTTGATCTTCATCCCGCAGATATCTCCGGGTTTCAAAAGAGCCGAGGCAGTGATGGGACAGTTAGGATGGTAGATCTCAAACCGTTCCTTATGCTTTTCCATGTATTTATAACCGCTCCCATGCCCTTTGTGATCGAACCAGAAGGTTTTTCCGGATGGGATCAGCTTCATCTCCTGGAGAGTCCAGGATACAAAGAGGGCACAGTTGAAATCTCCGGCCCCCTCAAAGGTTTTATGTCCTGCATTCCCGTTGTAGGCCAGACCATAATCCTGTATTTTCCTGCCCATTTTTTTCAATGCTTCATAGAAGTCCTCTTCCGTCAAAAGATCTTCTTCTGTGGTCTCTTCCTCTTTTGGCCTGTAAAAAAAGTCTTCCGTGGTCCCTTCTTCCTGATCATCGGGCCACCTATGTCTTGTTGACGGCGGCCGGACAGATTCTGTTTTATCCTTAGCGGAAGGTCCTTTTTTGTCCCGGTCAGAAGGGCCGGGTCCTTTCCAGACCAGTATAATTATCAGAAGAAAAAGAAAGAAAAAACCTGCACCTCCTAAGAGGAGGATCATTCTGCCTTCCCGGGATAAACCATGATTTTTCTTGTATCTGTCATCGTGCTTATAATTGTTCATTGTCGATAGTTCTCCCCCTGCAGCTGACGGATCTCAGCCCGGAGTGTCGTGGCTGCATAGTTCTTTTTCGAGACAGGCAGCAGGTAATAGCCGTGAATACCTCTCGTATTTTTCAGGATATGATTTACATCATCCATGGTCCTAATATGCTCACTGTGAAAAAGAAGCACCGGATCATTTCCGATTCGTCTGAGGGCCTGCGAATAATCGTTAAGATTCCGGATGTCCTTTTCCAGAGCCTTTAAATTGGCCTCCTCCGAAAGGCTGCCATCTCCCAGGCCCAGATAAAAAATGATAACATCTGCGCCCGCCTTAGCCATCATCACAGCCTGTCTCTTGGTCCTGACCATGCTGCAAGTCATAAATCCAACCGATGAAGCATAGCGGAATGATTCGACTTCCTTATCAAATCCCAGGGATACCCTGTTCAGATTTGCTTCAAAATAACCATCTACCAGGCCAATAGGCGGATAATTGTGAACACTTTGAAAGTGGATTTCCTTAAATCGTTTTAAGAGGAGGTCCTCGGTCATAAAAGGATCGGTCCCGTTCATTCCCAGAAAAATATGATGTCCAGACACAACCGTCGTCATTTCCCTGGCTTCCTCCAACATGATATCATTGGTATTTCCAAAGGGCATATAGCCTGCCAGAAAAGGATTCTCCGCCTCATGGAGGCGGGCTGTAGGATAAAAGAGAACCAGATCGCAGCCTGCCCGGCTGCACACCTGCTCCATCTCACTGCTGTCCACCCCTGCCCCGATGATGGTCCTTCCCTGGTCTATCTTCTTTTTAATCCTGTTGATCGTTTCTTTCATTTACATGGACCACTTTCTATGGAAAAGGGATTATTTACAAGTTCTCTTTCCCGCCTATGTCTACCGGCCGCTTCTGACTTTTTTTCTGTAATCCAAAGGTGTCATGTGATTTTCTTTTTTAAAAAGCTTCTCAAACTGGGAATAGTCATCATAGCCTACCAGGCTGCTGATTTCCTTCATCTGCTTATCACTCGTCCGCATCATTTCCCTGGCCATGTCCATACGGTAATCCATCAGATATTTGGTGAAGCTTTTCCCGGTTTTCTTTTTAAATAGCATACTCAGGTATGATCCGGAGACATGAGCGATCTCCGACAGATCCTTGAGATGAATCTTCTTATTGTAATTCTTGATAATGTACTCTTCCACAAACTGTCCGTAGTCCACACTGCTTGTATGATCGTTGAGAACCCTTGAGATAATGTTTTCCTGATTGAAATCTCCCTGACTCTTGAAGGCTCTGGCTGTATTTATAATCGCCCTTTCCACCGGGATTCTCTCCACAATAGATCCGGCCATGAGTCCTTCCGCCCTGGTGTGTTCATAGAAAGGCATGGCATCGATAGGGGTCTGTATAGGGCCGCCTCCCACCAGACGAATCACTCCCGGATCCCTCCTGTAAACAGCATCCATAACATCCTTTCCCATCTTCAGGGCTTTTTCCAGGGACATAACTTCACTTGCCCCGACAGTTCCGCCTCCCACAATGCCAAAATGTAAAATGATAGCATCCGCTCCGGCATCGACCATAGCCAGAGCCTGTTCTTCATTAAAAACATAGGCCAGGGTGAAAAGATCCAGGAAATGGGCAATCCGTATCCCTTCGACTTCTTTTTCATAACCCAGTCCGCTGTTGGTCAGGGCTCTGCCAAACCGTCCGTTGGCCAGCCCGTAGGTGGGATAATTGATCACACCGGAAAAGCCATATTCTTTTACCCGCTGAAAATGATCATACAGGTAAATGCAGGGATCCTGCATGAAAACGCCGCAGATTACCGGAAAGCCCTTAGCAACCGGTATAACTTCACGGCTTCCGAAGTCAAGGCACATCTGATTGGCTTCCGAATAGCTGAAAAAAGCGGCAAAGGCACTCTGAGCCATCTGCCGGATTGGCCCGGCATTCATCGTGGTGATGACATCAGCCTCCCCCTCTATACAGCATTTGGCAGAAATCCCGTTGCCTACGGCAACTGTGAGCATATGGCCGTTAATACGAATCACCGATTTCAAATGATCAATCAGTTTTTTTCGCTCCATGATCTGAAAACCTCAATAATGGAAGACTGTAAATCAATGCATCTCTTGTCCTAGTATACCAAATTCTGATAAATTAACAACCAAAAAGTTCCCGCGAAAAAAAGGCTGAAAAACGGCGGCAGAAAATCTGCCGCCGTCATCATATCAGTGATTGGTTTTAAGAAATATCTTACTAGAAAATCTTTCCATCCAGTGCGTCGTATACGTCACAGAATCTCTTGTAAGCCTTGTCATAAGCCTCAAAATTATCCGGATTCGGTGTGTATTCCAGGGTGGTACGTGCTACCTTGGCTGCCTCATGACAATCCTTGTATGCGCCGATACCAACACCGGCATAGAGTGCTGCACCCAGACATCCTGCCTCACCGTTCTCCAGAATCTGGATGGGATGTTTGAAGATGTCAGCCATCATCTGGCACCACAATGGTGACTTAGCTGCGCCGCCTGCCAGACGGATCTTATCGATCACAATTCCGGATTCCTCCTCAGCGCGAATGATATCATACATCTCATAGCAGATACCTTCCATAACGGCACGAGCCATATCCGCTTTCTTGGTTCCCAGAGTCATACCTACGAAAGTACCTCTGGCGTTACCATTAATTCTGGCTCCGGCAGCTCCCTGGAGGAAGGAAAGGAAGGTCACGCCATTTGCTCCGATGGGAGAAGTCTCAATCTGGGCATTGATCAGATCATAGGGATCCTCTCCTGTCTCCTGGCCTTTCAGCTTCTCATAGTCGCAGAAGGTATCACGATACCAGCGATAGGAGGATGCTGCCGTGTTGGAGAAGGCTTCAATAGTGTAGTTGCCACAGCCATGGTTACCTTTTACAACCAGTCTCTCTTTGGGATCACGGATGGACTTGTCGGATACAACGAAGCAGGATCCGAATGTTCCCATAACAAGGACAGCGGTTCCATCATCCACAGCTCCTGCACCGAAAGTACAGCAGTTCTGGTCATGAGCACCCATACAGATGGGGGTTCCAACGGGCATGCCGGTCTTCTCGGATACTTCTTCTCCGATATAGCCTACGACCTTTCCAGGCTCATGAACGATCTCTGCTCTCTTGGACAGAGGAATACCCAGCATATCATGCATTTCCTTAGACCAGCAGTTATTATCGATATCCATCATACCTTCCCGGCTGGCTGAAGAGTAGTCGGTATAGTATCCGTCTGCACCGAATTTCTTCAGGAAGTAATCCTGCATGGTGGAGAATATTGCGGTTTTCTCCCAGTTCTCCGGCTCATGAAGCTTCAGCCATGCCAGCTTACCATTGGAGAATGTTGTTCCTACCGGATCACCGGTCAGCTTATAGATCTCACTTCTGGGCTTGCGGTCCAGGAGATACTGAACTCCTTCTCCCTCACTCCGGAGATCCTGCCAGCCAACCCAGGGGCGAATCAGGTCGCCGTTCTCATCGAGAAGACCGATAACGGAACCCTGGCTGGAGAAACCGAAACCGATAATATCCTTGGGATCAATGCCCGACTTGGTGATTGCCGTCTTGATGCTGTCAAAGAAGGCCGGAAGCAGATCTTCTGCAATCTGCTCAACCCAGCCCGGATGGGGATAGTAGCAGGGATACTCACGATAATCGCTGCCGATCAGTTTTCCATCCAGATCAAAGACACATGTCTTACAACCTGTAGTTCCGCCATCTAAACCGATTAAATACTGTGCCATAAATGTTACCTCCTCTTTTTGTCCCGATCTTTGCAGGAATCGGACCTGTCAAAATAACTAAAACATTTTCTTTACTTATGAGCTTTCGGGGTTACAGGTATTATGCAATAATGGTAGGTCAATTTTTATTTATCTCCCACATAAGGTGGAATGATACCGATTTTACGCAGATCATCCACACCGTCAAGAATCTCGGGTGCTGCCCGGGTTCCGATCAGCTCTGCACCGGCACGGATGAAGCAGAATGCGTTCTGGGGTCTGGGATCCTTGACACCGGCTACCTTAACTTTGGTCTTGGAACCTTTCACTGCGTCCACCATGATCATGACATCATTAACATCCGGACCTGCATACTGGCCCGTGGATGTTTTAACCCAATCGATGCCTGCTTCGGCTACCAGCTTGGAAGCCGTTGCGATTTCCTCCTTAGTGAGGAAACATGTCTCAATAATCATCTTGGTGGGGATACCCTGTGCTGCTTTCACATAATCCCTGAATTCAGCAAGAATTTTGTCGTATTTCTTATCTTTGAGATCTCCGACATTCATACAGTTGTCCAGTACGGTTGCACCGAGTCTTACCGCTTCTTCTGTCTCAAAAGCCTTAACGGCGCTGGACTGCTGGCCGAAGGGGAAGCCGATGGCTGCTCCGACCTGGATGTCTGTCCCCTTGAGCTCTTCAGCTACGATAGGAGTCCATTCGGAAGAGGAGAAGCAAAAAGCCTTACAATTATATTTTATTGCTGTTCTGCACCCTTCACGGATTTCAGCTTCTGTCGTCTGCTTGGGCAGTACAGAAAAATCAAATAACTTGCCCATATCCCACTTAGTCATTTTTGATAAATCAATCAAAGCCACAACCTCCTTTTCTATATATCTATCCAGTGACAGGCCGGTCATATCACGCTTTCAGCCTGTCGGATTATGTACACCCTCAATCTTCAGTCCCTTATCCTGCATAAGGCGGGATCACACCGGCTTTCCTCATGTTATCAAACTCTTCGATGATCTGAGGAGCCTGTCTGGTTCCGATCAGCTCCGCTCCGGCCTGAAGGAATACATAAGCATTCTGCGGTCTGGGATCTTTGACACCGGATACTTTGACCCTGGTGTTGGTTCCCTTACAGCAGTCAGCCATCAGCATAACCTGCTTTAAGGTCGGTCCTGCATACTGGCCGGATGATGATTTTACCCAGTCAATACCGGACTCGATGATCAGATCACATGCTCTCTTGATCTCATCGTCGGTCAGGTAGCAGACCTCAATGATCATCTTGGTCATCACACCCTGAGCCGCATCTACATAGGCCTTAAACTCATCACGAATCTCATCATATTTCTTATCCTTTAAAGCACCAACGTTCATACAATTGTCCAGAACGGTTGCGCCAAGGCGAACAGCTTCTGCTGTTTCAAAGGCCTTTACCGCACTCGACTGCTGGCCGAAAGGAAATCCGATCGCAGCTCCGACAAGAAGGTCTGTCCCTGCCAGCTCTTCAGCTACAACCGGGGTCCAATAGGATGAACTGTAGCAGAAAGCTTTACAATTGTACTTAATCGCTTCTTTACAGCAATCACGGATTGTCTGCTCCTGGGTCTGTTTGGGGAGGATGGCATAATCAAAAAACTTGCCGACCTCTTCTTTACTCTTGATTTTCGTGAAATCAATCATAGCGTAACCTCCTATCTGTGCAATATCATTCCGCTCCTATTTCGTCTAAAATAGCCGAAACATAACATATAAAAACCAAATGATATAGTCATTATAAACAAAAAAGAAGGAATTGAAAATGTGATATTAACAACAACAGTTGTGATATCATCACATTCAATCCCTTCACATTGGTTTTTTATAATATGACATGTTATTATAGAAAATGATTCTGCAAGCAGAAGCTTTTTTCCCTGCCGGCGTATACTTTTTCTGTACATGTACAGGCAAATACCCTGCTATCTCTTTTCAAGCAGCTTTAATTTCAGTTCCTGTTCCAGCTCGCTAAGACGGCCTTCTGCCTCTATCCGCTTCTGCCGTCCCTCTCTCTGAATTTTGAGAACTTCATCAATGGTTGCAATCAGTTTCTCGTTGGTATTGACCAGGGTCTCCATATCCACAATACCCCGCTCGCTCTGTCTAGCCGTTTCCACGGTAGCCATCTGCAGCTTCTCGGCATTCTGTCGAAGGAGCTCATTGGTAAGGTCGGTCACTCTCCTCTGGGCTTCTGCCGCCTCTTTGGAATGCTCAAGACCCAATGCGATCACCATCTGGCTTTTCCAGAGAGGAATAGTGGAAGTAAGAGTCGTCTGAATCTTCTCCGACATGGTAATATTGCTGGACTGGATCATGCGGATCTGAGGAGCCATCTGAAGTGAAACCATCCGGGTCAGTTCCAGGTCATGGATCTTCTTCTCAAAACGATTGATCATCCCCTGCATATCACTGACCGCCTGGGCATCTTCGGCCAGGCCCGTTTCCTCAGCCTTCTTCTGAAGAGCCGGAAGCTCTTCCGTTTCCGCCAGGCGGAGCTTTTTTTTGCCGGCCAGAATATACATATTCAGCTCGTGGAAATACATCTTATTCAGATCGTAGAGCTGGTCAAGAAGCGCACTGTCCTTCATCAGTCTGACCTGGTGGCCTTCCAGGGTTTTGGCAACCTTGTCGATATTGTGTTCAGCCTTGTCATAGCGCAATCTCATGGACTCCACTTTGGCAGCCCTCTTTTTGAAAAAGCCGCCGATTCCTTTAGGTTCTTCTTCATTAAAATGCCGGAGTTCGGAAACTACTCCTCCCAGAAGATCACCGACTTCCCCCAGATCTTTGGTCTTGACCTTATCCAGAGTTCCGGCAGAAAAATCTGCCATTTTATGCTGGACTCCTGCTCCGTACTGGAGAATAGAAACCGTATCCTGCAGCTTAATCTGGTCTACGAAGGTCTCGACCTGTTTTTTTTCTTCCTCGGTCAGGTATTTCTCTTCTTCAAAAACAGCAGGTTCCTTTCCGGAATCCCCAGTGAGATCTCCTTTTTTCTCACCTTCCCCGAAAGGATCAAGGGTTAATGACGGGCCTTCTTTTAACATATCATCAATATTCATGATCATTTCTCCTTGTTTTATACTGCAGGTCTGTCAATCAGCATCAATCAATTGCCTGGTCTTCATTGTTCAAATTCTCTGAGCCTGTTTTCAGCCAGCCGTCCTGGGCCAGCATGCTCCTAAGAACCTTGATATCTGCTATGGCATCGATGGCATCCTCCTGGAAGAGCTCATCATACATGACATCCAGTCCTTCGATAATGGCATCCATGGAAGACTCGATTTCGCTGCAGGTCTTTCTGATATTCTCTCCCTGGACCGGCTGCTTTTCCATATCTTCATACACGGACAGAAGTTTCAAGACCGAAGGTACATAATAGGTCATGAGACGGTGGGTTTTCCGGATCTTCTCCGGCCTGGTCCTGACACAGAGAAAGATTCTGCTTAAAGATAAGTCAAACTGCTCTGTTTTCTTTCTCATCTCCTCGGAGCGGATTTCTTTTTTATACTTGTCTACTTCTTTCAGGATTTCCTCTATCTCTTTTGAAAATACATAAAAATCCTTCTCGTCTTCGGAGGCATTTTCCATCCTCTCTTCTTCAGCCTTCCTTCTTGCCTCCGCCAGCTCTCTTTCAATCTGTGATTGCCGTGCCCTTTCATAGAGCCGTATGGCTTCATCGGTCAGCAGCAGGCAGGTCTCTTCCTGGTCCATTCTGGCACCGGGAAGAAGTCTTCTTTCAAGAAGAAAACGGATATCCGACCGGATCTGCTCAATAGAATGTCCGGTTTTTTCCTGAAGTTCTGCGAACATAATATAAGATCGGCTACGCCAGTTTTTAACATAATCCCTGATCCGGCTGACCCGGTTATTCATTCCCAATCCCTGATAAAAATGAAAGATTGAGAAACCGGTCAGAATGGCAAGGATCAGTTCAGTTGCCGCCGCGCCTGCCCCGACAATACCTCCCATTACAATCATGTGGATCGCAGCCGGCAGAAAGGTCAGTGCAGTCAATCCGAAAAGAGTTGCTCCTGTTACTCCCAGAATCATTCTGATTGGCCCTGCCCAGGTTCCCGGCAAGTAGAGGGGCCGTGGAGGAAGTTGTTTTCTTGGAGCAGGGTCAGGACTCCTAACATATTTTTTCCTGGTATCCCTGGCAAAGGAATGAATCTGCGAACCGGCATCGCGAATAGCCTCCCGAATCTGATCGTTAAGGCCTTCAAAATCCATAGACTCCACAGCATCCCTGATGGCCCTGGAAATCTGATCTCCCATATTCCACTCATCCTTTTCCTGATTTCTTTTTTCCATATCACTTACCCTGTTGTTTAATATTGATATCATATCACAGAGAATTCGGATTCTCCATATTTCAGGTCTTCTATCTTTTCCCGTCTTTTACCACAGCAGATCCCGGCTGATGGCATCGCTGTCAGCGGAAGAGTGTTTTATCGGTAATAACATAATCTCCTCCTTTGCGAAAGACACGGTTGGCACCCTTCCTGGTCTTAACAAAGTAAGCGATCTTCAGCCCTTTATGATGTCCGTATCGGATCAGGGGTCTGGTCGGCTTTTTACTTTTCCGATAAGGGGCAATCAGATATTGGCAGCCCTGCCTGGCAGCAAAATCCATGCCCTGTCTCAGCTCACTCTTATCTGTAGCGTCACATAGATAAGCCCTTTCCCAGCGAAAGGCTTTCAACCTTTTTATAACCGGTTTGTTAGAAGAGACAAGGACCGGTTTCCTGGCAGGATGATGACGCTTAATCGCTCTGTTAAGTTTTCGGAGTGCTTTTTTAGTAAAAGTTGTTTCTCCCGTTTTTAAATGCAGAAATAGTTTTACATTGTTTTTTGCGGCAAAGTCCAGAACTTCATCTGCCGACATAATGTGCATATTGGGAAATTTTTTTGTTTTTTTCCCACGTTTAATAGGATACTTCATGCGGCTTTTCAGCGTGAGTTCCCAGATTTTTTTATTTACTCCCGTATAGGGTTTTATGGTTTCCTGATGACAAACCAGTATATCACGGGAGCGGGTATACCACAAATCACACTCGATCATGGTATAACCTGCCTTGACTGCCTGCTCAAAAGAAGCCCGTGTATTCTGTGGAGCAAGATCCATGGCCCCCCGGTGGCCGACACAGGTATCCGGACTAATCGGTTTGGGATTGGCAACATTTTTTGCGAAGGCATCAAAGGCAAGGCTCAGACAAAAGGCTAAACAGAATAAGAGTCCGGCAAAAGAAATCAACACTCTTTCTTTCTTTCTCATATTTTTCCTCCTGGACAGATATGTTTGTTAAAAAGACAGGCTATATAAAAATAGCATTTATCTTATATCGTTTCATTATATCATAATATCTAATCCGGGAACACTAAATCAATTTGGAAGTTGAAAAAAAGAGCTGCCTCTGGGCAGCCCTTTTCGGGATATCGGTTTATCAGTCAAATCCAGGACCAGAACCTTCAAGCCATTCCTGCTTTATGCGTTCATGATATCTGACTGGATCCGATCATACTCTGCTTTCTGCTCGGGGGTAAGCTTGGCTACATAATAGTCCCGGCTAACTTTTCCCTGAGAAGCCATGTTGTAAGCCTGGGTTTCCGTCAGGTTCAGAACTCTTGTAAGATAATCGTTCAAGGGCTTCTGAGGATCCTGGACCCCTCCTGTAACATTTTCAAGCATCTCATTTGTTAATTCCATACTTTTTGCAGTCATTTTATTATCCTCCCTATGCTTTGTAACTTATTTTTTTTGCATCTGTGAAGACTATAACACAGAAACTGTCACAGATATGTCACAGATTTTCTTCTTAACTCTGCCTCATTGCCCCACATACCCATCTGATAGATCCTACAGGCAGCCATAGGCGATCATAGCTTCTTTAAGGGTCTTCTTATGATCGTCAGTCATCTCAGTAAGGGGGAGTCTTGGACTGCCGACTTCAAATCCCTGCATATTGAGAGCTGCTTTGGCAGGAATGGGATTGACCTCGATAAAGAGCTGCTCTACCAGAGGCAGGGCTTCAAGCTGCATTTTCCTGGCGGTCTCATAATCCCCCTTCAGACAGCACATAACCATATCGTGTGTCTGTCTGGGCGCTACATTGGCCAGAACAGAGATTACACCGATACCCCCTAAAGAGCACAGGGGAACAATCTGGTCGTCATTTCCGGAATAGATATCCAGTTTTCCCTCCGTCAGGGCTGCCAGCTTAGCCACCTGAGAAATATTGCCGCTGGCTTCCTTGATAGCCACAACATTTTCCTGATCTTTTGCCAGTCTGGCCATGGTTGCCGGAAGAATATTGGTTCCGGTCCGGGAAGGAACATTGTAAACAATACAGGGAAGCTTTGTTGCCGACGCAATCTTGCGATAGTGGGTATAAAGGCCATCCTGGGTTGCCTTGTTATAGTAGGGCGTCACAAGAAGGAGGCCATCAGCTCCAAGCTTTTCCGATTCTTCGGACATCATGACGGCATGAGCTGTATTATTGGATCCCGTACCCGCTATGACCGGCACTCTTTTCTTTGTCACCTGCACTGCGAATCGGATTGCTTCCAGATGTTCCGGATCGTCCAGGGTCGGGGCTTCCCCCGAAGTGCCGCAGATAATCAAAGCATCTGTCCCACCCTCAATCTGAGCCTCGATCAGTCTCTCCATAGAGTCATAATTAATAGACCCGTCTTCCTTCATCG
>CADBME010000067.1 GCA_902795715.1 uncultured Lachnospiraceae bacterium
AAAAAACACAAGGGTAATTAATAAGTTTGTACATAATCAGGCAAATAAAAAACTCTGGCTTGATATATTTCCTGTTGACGGATTGCCACAGGACGATAATGAAGTTGTTAAAATTTATAAAAGTGGTAATTTTTACAGGAAAATGTTGATGCTGTGCGATGCAAACCTTGGAGAGGGGAAAACAACTTTTAGAAAGTGGGCAAAATTTATACTCCAACCTTTGGCTAGGTTATATGGCAAGAAACAAATAATTAACAAATTAGTTTCAATAGGCGAGACGTATTCCTATGAGGCTTCTGATTATGTCGGCGTCGTGACCTGGGGTCTTTATGGAACTGGGGAGCGAATGCTAAAAGCTGAATTTGAAAAAGCTGTTGAGGTGGAATTTGAGGGTAATAAATTCCCTGCTTTTTCCTGTTGGGACAGTTATTTACATGGGTTGTATGGGAATTATATGCAGCTTCCGCCAATTGAAAAAAGAAAGACACATGATATGGAAGCCTATCTATTGGAAGAAGGAGATTTTTGATATAAAATCATTACGGGAATATTCGGTTCTTGTATTACAGGGCGGACTTTTCCCATAGCAATTTAACAATATAAATTGGGGCCATATAAGGGGGAAAAGGGCAGGTATCTGCTCGAAACGAGGTTTGCAACCGAGAGGATTAGTGTATTTCAGGTTACATTGGAATTATTCAGAATAATATTTCTACAGAAAAGTATATCCCGTGAGAAAAACTGCAAAGAGTTTCCATTCCGCGGGTTTACAAATTTGAAAACCGAACTAGGTCTATCATAAAGCGTTTGCTAAAGAGATAAGTATTTATGCTTTTCCTATTTAAAGTGGAATGTGTTTAGGAGATAAATGGCGGAGTTTTTTCTAAAATATATAATCGCGTAAAGGGATAAACAAGTATGCAGGAATTACAAGTTGATGAGATCAAAAAGTTAGAAGTAGAAATTCTGGTTGAGGTTGCAACATTTTGTGATCAACACAATCTCAGATATTATTTATGTGGAGGAACTTTAATTGGCGCCGTAAGGCATAAGGGTATTATACCGTGGGATGATGATATTGACGTTTCCATGCCCAGGCCAGACTATGATATTTTTATAAATAGCTTTCGTTGTGAAAAAGAATACATTCAAGTGTTTTCTTGTCAGACTAAAAAGGATTATTGGAGGACCCATTGTCAGGTCTTCGATACCAGAACTGTTATCGAGGATAATTCTTTCAGGCAGGATATTGCTAAAGACATCGCTGTTTTTGTAGATATTTATCCTATTGAAGGTATGCCATCATCACCTGTAAAACAAAAATTATATTGGGCAGGGTATACGGTGTTGCATGCTATTCATTACGGAACAATCTTAAATAATAAAAAAAGTCGTCATTTTGGCGAAGAAGCCAGGGTGAGAAATTTTATCAGAACTGTAATTAAAAGTATTTTTATAGGAGTTTTTCGTTGGTTTGATTATCGTACGGTGGTCAGAATTTGTGAATGGTATGCGAGATTGTACAGTTTTAAAGATTCTGAATATGTAGCGATAGTTGCAGAGTATGGCGATTTTGGCATAAGAGGTATCACGCCTAAAGCAATTTATAATCACGCATTGGCAGTTCCTTTCGAAAACGAATGCTTTAAAATACCAGGCGAATACGATTATTACCTGCGAAAAGTTTACGGAGACTATATGCAATTTCCTCCGGAATGCGACAGAGTATATAAACACGGTTTTTCTGCATATTGGAAAGAGTGAGAACCCGGGCAGTGCTTTATTATTGAATCACTATAATAGACATATTGCCAGAGGTTATAGTGGAAAACAGATATTTTATATTTAGGTGTATAGCTAATGAAAAAATTAAGTTTGGATGATATTAAACAAATTGAACTGTCCATGTTGCTGGTTGTAGATGAATTTTGTCGACGACATAAGCTTCGTTATTATTTGGTAGGGGGTACTCTGTTGGGAGCTATTCGTCACAAAGGTTTTATTCCCTGGGATGATGATATTGATATCGGCATGCCCCGCCCTGACTTTGAAAAGTTTGTCAGGCTGGCTCCTGATTTTTTTGCTGAAAAAAACCTGTCAGTGCAAAACGGGGATGGGAAAAACAGTGATAGCTTGTGTCCCTATTGCGAAATATGGAATTTGAATACATTGATTAAAAGAAAATATACTCATCTCAATCACCATTTATGGTTAGATGTGCTGGTAGTAGACGGTCTGCCGGCAGATGAAGAAGAGGTAAAACAGATTTTTCGGAAGTGCCGCTTCTACAGAAAAGTTATACAGTTGGCGAATGCTGTAACCGGGGAGGGGACAACGCCACTACGTAAATTGGCAAAGTATATATTAAAACCAATGGCCCGTTTATATGGGGAAAAACGAGCGCTGCGCAAAATACTGGATATTGCCCGGCAGCATGACTACGATACTTGTGACTACGTAGGCATTGTGACCTGCGGTTTATATGATCCTTTGGGTGAACGCATGCTGAAAAAGGAGTTTGAAATTCCTGCGGAAGTAGAATTTGAAGGCCACACTTTTCCTTGCTGTTCCTGTTGGGACAGTTATTTGACCGGTATTTATGGCAATTACATGCAGCTTCCTCCACCGGAAAAGCGTAGAGCTCATGACGTTGAAGCATATCTGTTAGAAGAAGGAGAATTATAGTTATGAACATTGCATTATTGACTGCAGCCGGAACGGGGACACGGATGCATCAGGACATACCTAAACAGTTTATCCATGTTGATAATAAGCCAATCATTATCCATACTTTGGAAGCGTTTCAAAACCATCCGAGTATTGATGCTATTCTTGTTGTAACCCTGCCGTCTTGGGAAGCGGTGCTTTGGGCTTACGCAAAGCAGTTTAATGTTTCGAAATTAAAGTGGGTTGTGCCTGGTGGTGATACCGGTCAGCAATCAATCAAAAATGGTCTTGATAAGTTGAAAGAATTATATCCGAATGAAGATGTTAATGTAATGGTACATGATGGAAATCGGCCACTAGTAACGGCCGAAATCATTTCAGACAGCCTTGTTACATTTGCCAAACGTGGTTGTGCAGTTGCGGCGATTCCGTGTACTGAAGTGGTTTTTGAAAGTGATGACGGTATTTCCTCTTGTGTTTCGACAGAACGGGAAAAGTTGTTCAGAACGCAGACTCCCCACACATATAAATTAAAGGACCTGTTATGGGCGCATGAAGAAGCCTGTAAAAGAGGTATAAAAGGGACGGCGGCTTCTTGCATGCTGATGAAAGAATTAGGCAGGGAAACGTTTTTTTCAAAAGGTTCTGAAGAAAACCTTAAAATCACGACATTGGAGGACTTGAGAATTTTTAAGGCTATTTTACATACTCGGCAGGATGAATGGTTAAAAAAATGAAAAACAATCTTGGTAAGGGTATTTTTTAATCTATGACTATTTATGATAGTAAATTATGGCTTGCGGATTTGGATACAGTGCTGGCTGGTCTTCCGGAGCTGAAAGAACTAACTGGAAAAGCAGTATTGGTGACAGGCTGTACGGGTCTTATTTGTTCTGCAGTGATGGACTTGCTGATTCGCTGGAATGAATTCCATGCTGATAAAATTACAATCATGGCAGCCGGGCGGAGGTTTAAAAACATTGTAGAACGATTTAACCCTTTTGTAACAGCGGATTGGTTTAAATTTGTTTCCTATGACGCTTCGGATGCGAACAATTATTTCAATGATCGTTGTGATTATATCATTCATGGCGCAAGCAATGCATCTCCGGCTAAATATATAAAAGAACCTGTAGAAACACTGCTTTCCAACGTTCTTGGTATAAAATGCCTGCTGGATTATGCCAAAGGCTGTAATGCAAAGCGGGTTCTATTTATTTCTAGTTCTGAAGTGTATGGGAAAAAGGAAGGGGCTGAGCCCTATCGGTTGGGAGATTATGGATATATTGATTTACTGAACGTCCGTAATTCCTATTCCATTGGTAAGCGAGCGGCTGAAACACTGTGTGTTTCCTATGCGGTTGAATATGGGGTGGAAACTGTCATTGTGCGGCCCGGGCATATTTACGGCCCTACTGCAAAGCGGGGTGACAACCGGGTGTCTTCTGCCTGGGCCTATGATGTGGCAGAAGGTAAAAATATTGTAATGAAAAGTGATGGAGCGCAGATTCGCAGTTACTGTTATTGTTTGGACTGTGCTTCCGCTATTTTGAAAGTGCTGTTGAAAGGAAAGAGTTGTCAGGCCTATAATATCTCCAATCCGGATTCTGTGATAAGTATCCGACAAATGGCGGAACTGCTGATAAAATCTGCCAGCGTTCAACTATTTATGGAACAGCCTACTGTGGAAGAAATGAAAGGTTTTAATCCAATGAGTAATTCGTCAATGGATAGTACGGAATTACTGTCTCTTGGCTGGCAAGGTCTATTTGATGCAGAAAAAGGGTTTAGGCATACGGTGGAGATTATTAAAGAGAAGCAGGAATAGTGTGGCTAAAGAAAATACACTGTAGGCGATAAAGGAAGTTGAAATATAATTGAATTCTAAAGGAAGTCAGAAACTGGTAAAAAAGGATATAGTTGGGTAAATAATTTAGTTCAATGAAACAATATGCCGAGAATGAGAAGGGACAATGATCTTGAAATATTTGTTAGTATTGATGTCTGGTTGGTTTGACAAGTATATGTATAGAGATTTGATTTTAGATGAAAGAGTTGTTGCCTATTATGTAAATAAACCTTTTGATAATAAATTAGTAAATTTATTAAGGAGGGTACATCGTAGCTTAAGAATTAATCAGATAATTGATTTGCCAGGCAAAGGTTTGTGGGAGTATAAACTATTAGAACTAATTGATAGAAACACTTGTGTTTTATTTTGTACAGGTACGCTGTTATTTTTGGGATGGGATTTACTTAATAAAATAAAACGAAAATCAGCTAAAAATGTTTTGTTAATCGTTGACTCTATGCATGCAAATTCTTGGCATTTGGTGATGGCGAAACCCTATATATTTAATTTTGAATGGGATTTAGTCTTATCATTTGATCAAAATGACTGTGCAGAGTATGGATTCCAGTATTTAGGAAATAATTATTATTCCATGCTAAACGAAGAATCGAGTTCTACAATTGAAAGT
>CADBME010000068.1 GCA_902795715.1 uncultured Lachnospiraceae bacterium
AGCATGAAATCGATTCTTCTTATAGGATTAGGTCGGTTTGGTCAGCACATAGCCCATCAGCTTGACGAACTCGGTCATGAAGTGATGGCAATAGACAGCCAGGAAGAAAAAGTCAACGAAACCCTCCCCTGGGTAACCAACGCCGAAATCGGAGACAGCACCAACGAATTCTTTTTAAAATCCCTTGGCATTCGAAACTACGACACATGCATCGTCGCAATCGGAAACAACTTTCAGAGTTCCCTGGAAACCACTTCCCTCCTCAAAGAACTAGGCGCAAAACAAGTCGTATCCCGGGCAGAAAACGACGTTCAGGCCAAATTCCTCCTCCGCAACGGAGCCGACGAGGTAATCGACCCCGAAAAACAAATGGCCAAATGGGCAGCCATCCGCTACAGCGCAGACCACCTTCTGGACTATATCGAACTCGACGAAAACCATGCCATCTTCGAAGTAGCCATACCTGAAAGCTGGAAAGGAAAAACCGTCGGAGCACTGGACATCCGCAACCGCTACAAAATCAACATCATGGCCCTGAAAATAGGCAGCAGGATGAACACAGACATCACCTCCAACACCATACTATCCGAAGAATACACCCTTCTCGTTCTGGGAAGTTATAAAGATGTACAGAAATGTTTCCATCTATAGAGTGATGTTAATAATAAAAAACAAAAAGCAATTAGAAAGCAATTAGAAGGAGGAAACTGATCATGATTAAAGCCCTTATCTTAGTGCTTGTTTTAATTTGCCTGGCCGTAATAGGATACTTTTTCATGGGAAAACTGGGCCGCTTTTTTGATAATAATAAACGTAAACGCTGGGACGGAAAATTTTGAAAGTGGGACAATGGGGACGTTTCATTTTGTCCCACTTTGTGGAGGTTTTGACAATGTGGGACAAAATGAAACGTCCCCATTGTCCCACCTAAAATAATAGTATATAATTAAAGCAGAAGGAGGGAATCTGTCATGGCTGTTGATTCTTATTCTGAGCGACCGGCGGAGCATACCATGGTATGCCTGTCTTCATCCCCTTCCAATGCTCGAATTGTTCGGACTGCCGCCAAGATGGCTAATGCTTTTGGCGGCAGTTTTACTGCGCTTTATGTTCAGACATCCCGGAGCGAGAGTATGTCCCGGGAGGATAAAATCCGCCTCCACAACAGTACGGAGCTTGCCCGGAGACTGGGTGCGGATATCATAACGGTTTCGGGGGAGGATATCCCCCTGCAGATTGCGGAGATGGCCAGACTGTGCAATGTGACCAAGGTGGTGTTGGGCCGGAGCAGTGTGCGCCGCCAGTTTTTCTGGAAGAAGACTCTTCTGTCGGAGAAACTGACTGAGATCGCTCCGAATCTGGAGATCCATATTATTCCGGATGCCAGTCAGGAGGCTCCCTATATTACGCCGGGGACTTTTGTCCGGGAACATATTATACCAAGTCCTTCGGATCTGTTGATTACCGCCTTTATCCTGGCTCTTTCGACCCTGGTGGGCTATGTATTCCACAATCTGGGATTTACCGAGTCGAACATAATCACCGTGTATATTTTCGGCGTCCTGATGACGGCCGGTTTTACACGTGGATACACATGCAGTGTCATCAGTTCTATTCTCAGTGTTCTCCTCTTTAATTTTTTCTTTACGGCACCCAAGCACACCCTGTATGCCTACAGCTCAGGCTACCCTGTGACCTTTGTCATTATGCTTGTCGTCTCCATCATGACCGGCACTCTGGCTTCCAAGCTCAAGGATCAGGCCAAGCTCTCCGCCCAGTCGGCCTTTCGGACCAAGGTTCTTTTCGACACCAGTCAGCTTCTGCAGAAGTCGGCCAGGGAAGAAGAAGCCATCCAGACGACCATCCACCAGCTGATGCTCCTTTTGAAGCGGGATTTTGTAGCCTATCCGGAGGAAAATGCCTGTCTGGGAGAGGGAAGGGTCTACCTGCAGCCCTCCCATGCCGGCGGGGAATATCCTGTCCCGGAAAATAAGGGTGAATCCGACAGTCCTCTGTCTTTTTCCGAAAAGGAAGCAGATCAATTCGATCATTTTTCCTTTTTCTTTTCAAATATTGAAAAAGAATCCGCGGCTCTGGCTTTCACCAGCAAAGACCAGACCGGGGCATTGACCCAGGTCCATGGAGATGCCCGCTGTCTCTACCTCCCTCTGAGGATCAACAGCCAGGTTTTCGGAGTAGTGGGCGTCTGCATAGGTCCCAAACTGCTGGATTCTTTCGAGCAGGGTGTCCTGGTTTCGATCCTGGGCGAATGCTCCCTCGCCATCGAAAGCATCCGCAACACCCGCGAAAAAGAGGAAGCAGCTGTCATGGCTAAAAATGAACAGCTGCGGGCCAATCTTCTCCGTTCCATCTCCCACGATCTGAGGACCCCCCTCACCTCCATTTCCGGCAATGCAGACCAGCTGATGCAAAGCTATGAAATGCTGGATGATGAAACCAGGAAGCAAATATTCTCCGACATTTACGATGACTCCAGGTGGCTCATCGATCTGGTAGAAAACCTCCTGTCTATCTCCCGGATCGAAGAAGGCCGGATTCATTTTAAATATACAAGTGAACTGATCGACGATGTGGTGGACGAAGCCCTCCGTCACATCAACCACAAGCATTCACAACATATCATAATAAAAGACTACGAAGACGGCCTCCTGCTCGCCAGGCTGGACGCCAAGCTGATCATCCAGGTCATCATCAACCTGGTAAACAATGCCATAAAATACACACCGGAAGGATCCACCATCTGTGTTTCCACGAAAAAAAGCGGAAACCGCATCTATGTCTCCGTCACAGATAACGGACCCGGAATTCCGGATTCCATAAAAGACAAAGTATTCGACATGTTCTTCACCGGTGAAAATAAAATCGCCGACAGCCGCCGCAGTCTGGGCCTTGGACTTGCCCTATGCAAATCCATAACCAGCGCCCACGGCAGCGACCTGTTCCTGACAGACAACCAACCCCACGGCTGCATCTTTACATTTTCATTAGCAGCAGGAGAGGTGAATATCAATGAATAAAATCCTGATACTGATCGTGGAAGATGACGCCCCTGTACGCAACCTGATTTCCACAACACTCAAAACCCACGACTACCGATACATCCTGGCAAACAACGGCAAAGACGCCATCATGGAAGCCTCCACCCACAACCCCGACATCGTCCTCCTGGACCTGGGCCTACCCGACCTGGACGGAGTCGAGATCATCCGGACCATCCGGACCTGGTCCAACATGCCCATCATCGTCATCAGCGCCCGCAGCGAAGACAACGACAAAATCGAAGCCCTGGACTCCGGCGCCGACGACTACCTCACAAAACCCTTCTCCGTAGAAGAACTCCTGGCCAGAATCCGGGTCACCCAGCGCCGCCTATCCCTGATCAACGCCGAAACAGCCTCCGCCAGCTCCATCTTCAGCAACGGCAGCCTCAAAGTAGACTACGCCGCAGGCTGCGCCTACCTGGGCGACGAAGAACTACACCTGACCCCCATAGAATACAAACTCCTCTGCCTCCTGGCCCAAAACGTAGGCAAAGTACTAACCCACACCTTCATCACCCAGAAAATCTGGGGAAGCAGCTGGGAAAACGACATCGCCTCCCTACGGGTCTTCATGGCCACCCTAAGAAAAAAACTGGAAAAAGCACCCGGCTCCCCCCAGTATATACAAACCCACATCGGAGTCGGCTATCGGATGCTCCGCATCGAATAAGTGGGACAATGGGGACGTTTCATTTTGTCCCATATTGTATAGGGATTAACAATGTGGGACAGTGGGGACGTTTCATATCGTCCCATATTGTATAGGGATTAACAATGTGGGACGATATGAAACGTCCCCACTGTCCCACCCACTTAAAGGATTAAATATCATGATTAAGACTATCTATAAAAATGCCGCGAATCACTACAGGCTGAGAAAAATGGATTCGGGAGAATTCTCGCATTTCCAGGGAAGAGGGATGAAATTCCGTGTTGCTACTTACAAGGCAGTAAATGGCGGCAGCTTATGTTTGATGAAAATGAAGGGTTTTTTTGGATTGATGAAAATGGAAACAGCCGTATTCTCTCCTATTCAAAAAGACGGCCCTTTATTCAGCATGGACTACATAAATGCATTTGGCAAACAAACCCTGTTCCTTGAACTCTATGACACAACCCTGTCCCATCCTGAATTCGAAGATCTGATACCAGTCAAAAAAGCCTATTCCCATCTTCCTTCCTATGATCCCGGAAGCCATTGGTACGACTCTTTGAGTCTGCCGGCTTCGGACTATAAACAAGGAAGGAAACTGGATACAGAATTTAAGGATTATGTGAATGAATTCAGCAAAAAATACTTTGAGATTCTGCATACCTGCCCTCCTTGCCATCCTGCTGAAAAGAAGAAAAAGAACGCCGAGTATGCAAACGGACTTCTTGAAAACGGAGGACCGGCTGTCAATCAGTTTGTGAAAATGATCGGCAAGGAAAAAACCGCTCTCTTTCTTAAAAAATATATGTTTGGAGCTGAATAAGCCTGGTGGGACAATGGGGACGTTTCATATTGTCCCATATTGTATAGGTTTTGACAAAGTGGGACATTATGAAACGTCCCTATTGTCCCACTTTGTGTAGGCTTTGACAATGTGGGACATTATGAAACGTCCCCATTGTCCCACTTCACAGGAGGTACTCTATATGAAATTGTTTTTTATCATGCTTGTCATCGCTATGGTGGTTTCTGCTATCGGCTTTAAAAAATACATCTGGTTTATATCCATCGGTTATGGCTTTGCTATTGCGGGTATCGGAGCCGGGCTCCTGCTGATCGGTGGGGGTCAGATCAGCAGGAGCCCGGGGCTGGCTTTTGCCTGTATCCTTTTTATCCTCTACGGTTTCCGGCTTGGCGGTTTCCTGACCTACCGGGAGTTGAAAGTTACAAGCTACAATACCAAAATGCAGTCTGAAATCAAGTCAGGTAGTGATGTGAGCATGCTGGTTAAATGTCTCATCTGGATCTCAGCTTCTCTTCTTTATGCATGCCAGACAGCTCCTGTCACCTTCAGGCTGGCAAATGAAAAGGGAACGGATGCTTTCCTGATCGCCGGTATCATAATCAGCGGAATCGGCCTGATTCTGGAAACATCCGCTGATTACCAGAAGAATGCATGCAAAAAGAAGAATCCCGGCCGTTTTGTCGATACCGGTCTTTTCAAATTGGTCCGCTGCCCCAATTATTTTGGGGAATTGCTTTTCTGGACGGGCTGCACCCTGGGGGGTATCCCT
>CADBME010000069.1 GCA_902795715.1 uncultured Lachnospiraceae bacterium
CCGGAGGACTATATTCTTCTGATTAAACATCATCCCTTTGTCACTTTGAAGTATAAGATCAAAGAGAAGAACAAGGAGCGGATCTTCGACTTCTCCGCTGAATCCGAGATCAATGACCTGCTCTTTGTGACCGATGTCCTGATCACAGATTATTCTTCGGTTATTTACGAAGCATCGATCCTCAACATACCCATGCTTTTCTATGCCTATGACCAGGAAGCCTACCTGGCTACCAGGGACTTTTATCCTGGATTTACCGGTTTTGTACCCGGCAAGATCGTCAGAACCCAGGAAGAGCTGTCTGAATCTGTTCTGGACGGGGATTTTGACCAGGAGAAAGTGGAGAAATTCTGTCAGGACAACTTTGATAACCGGGATGGAAAATCTTCGGAAAGAATTGCCGATTATATCCGAAAACTTTTATAATTATGTTTATGGTAGGTGATATAAGATGAGAGTGCTTATTATTATTCCTGCTTATAACGAGGAGGAAAGTATTGAAAATGTGATTGCTTCGATTGAAGCTATTAATTCACCTGATCAGATTGATTATATTGTCATTAATGATTGTTCAACTGATTCGACCAAAAATATTCTATCCGAAAAGGAGTATCAATATTTAGACCTTCCCGTCAACCTGGGAATCGGAGGCGGAGTCCAGACAGGCTACCTCTTTGCCCGGGAAAAGCACTATGATATAGCGATCCAGGTGGATGGTGACGGACAGCATGATGTATCCTATATCAATAAACTCAACGAGCCTCTTGCAAGAGGGGAAGCGGATGTGGTCATCGGATCAAGATTCATTGATAAAGAAGGTTTTCAGTCTTCCTTCATGAGGAGAGTCGGAATTACTTTTTTGAGCAATCTCATCCATGTTCTGACTTCCGAAGAAGACAAAATATATGACGTTACCAGCGGTTTCAGGGCAGTGAACAAAAAAGGCATCGAATTATATGCCCGTGAATACGCCCAGGATTACCCGGAGCCGGAAGCCATCCTGACAGGAAGATTACATGGCTTAAGGATAAGGGAAGTACCGGTCATCATGAAGGAGAGAAGCGGAGGAAGCAGTTCCATCAATGGGCTGAAGACTCTGTATTATATGATAAAAGTTTCTGTTTCCCTCCTCCTGAATCGTTTTATTATTAAGAGGTCATCATGAATATTAAATTGAGAATCGTCCTTTTTCTGGCTTTAATTCTATATTATGCCATTATTGTATCTCTGCTGAGAGAGAAAAAGCTTGCATTGAAATATACACTATTATGGCTGATCACAGGCATAGTTATGCTGCTTTGTCTTATATTTCCGGAGGGTCTGGAGAAGCTCCTTCATATGATCGGCATCATCGATTTGACAAACGGTTTGTTTGCGGTCGTCCTCTTTTTGCTGATCATAATCAGCGCTTCCTTAACATCAATTGTATCAAGGTTCAACAATCGACTGCGGCAACTTATTCAGCAATGCGCCTTATATGAAAAACGAATTCGGGAGCTGGAAGGAGAGATTCACTCAAACGGGGTTGACTTGGATGAAGACAATTAAAAAAATATATATGCAGAACCGGGAAATCATAGATTACCTTTTCTGGGGTGTTCTGACAACCTGCGTTTCCTGGCTGACCTATATCGGGGCAATCCGTCTTTTCGGATTCAGTGTAGCTGTTTCTAATGCCCTGTCATGGACACTGGCCACCATATTTGCCTTTGTGGTAAACAAACTCTTTGTATTTCACAGCACTTCTTTTGGGCTGAAGCTTGTGTTCAGAGAGCTCTTCCTTTTTGTATCCTCAAGATTTGTAACGGGGCTCTTTGAAATCATCAGTGTACCCCTGCTGGTTGATCATGGTTTTAATTTCAGTCTCCTGGGAACCAAAGGGCTGCTGACCAAAATCATTGTAAGTTTTATTGTTGTCGTCATGAATTACTGCATCAGTAAACTGCTAATCTTTCGAAAATCATGATAAGGAAATCTGCCATGACTACTAGACCTTTGAAAAAGAAATCACTCTTGCTATCCATTATGCTGGCGCTTTTTTCATCGCTGGCTCTTTCCATCAGTCTGGATCCCCTTGTGGATGCCTCACAAATAGAAGGCAGTGGGAGCGCCGACCGCTTTCTCAACAGCTGGGAGAGAATCATTTTCTCCATCGAAGGCTTTGACTTGTCTCATCTCCTCCTTTTTGTTTTTCTGGCCATGGTCATCTATCACTACATCCATAAAATCTTTCTGGATAAAAGGACCATGCTGGTAACAGCCATTGTCTCTTCTTTACTGACTTTTTTTACCATAACCGGCATAGCCTGCATCAGTACCTATCGATATGGGGTTTTCTTTTCCGGAGATCTGAGAGTTATTAAACTGGTCTTCTTATCCTTTGCTTATTTCCTTTTGTTCTTTTTTATGGTCTTTATGATCTATGACAAAATGCTGGTCTGGTTTTCCCCGGAAAGGAAACCGGACAAGACCCGCCTTCAGACAGGAATGGCTCTTTTTAATAAACATACCTTTCTTTTATCTTTATTGATTATCACCCTTTTCTGGCTGCCCTTTATCATCGGTTGTTTTCCTGCTTATATCCTGGGTGATACCCAATATCAGCTCATGCAGGTTTTTAATATAGGGAATTATCCTTATAATGATTCCAATCCCATTGCCCATACACTGGTATTAGGATGGATTTTTAAATTAGGAGACAATGTATTTGGCAGTCAGCTGATCGGACTCTATATCTACGTCCTTCTTCAGGTCACCATGAATCTGCTGGCCCTGTCCTTAAGTCTGGCGGTTTTATCCGGAAAACATCCCTACAGAAAGCTTGTATTGTTATTGATCTACTGTCTGATTCCCTACTATCCGGAATATGCCACCCTTTCGTCTAAGGATGGTTTTTTTACACCGATTCTTCTGGCATGGATTGTCATCGGGATCAAGGTCTATGAGAAACTGACGACTTCAACATCCAAAAAGAAAAATATTCTGTATTATTGTCTTCTGATTCTGCTAAGCACTTTTCTTTGCTTTTTCAGAAAAAACGGTATCTATACCCTGGTTATTACCGGAGTCGTTTTTTTGATCAGGCTCCTCTATCTGAGAATGAACCGCAGAATCATCATTTTATGCCTGACCTGGCTGGTCAGCAGCCTGATGATTTTTGAAGGGATACATGGGGTTATGATTCGTGCCGTACATGCTGAAAAGGGAAATACAAGAGAAGTGTTTTCTGTCCCCTTTCAGCAGACTGCCAGGTATCTGAAATACCATGAGGATGAAGTAACAAAAGAAGAAAAAGAGGCCATATCCAAAATACTGGATTATGATCTGATAAAGAAAAATTACAATCCGGTTCTTGCGGACCCCGTAAAGATTACCTATAAGACGTCTTCTACTTCAGAAGACCTGAAGAATTATTTCATTGTCTGGTTCAAGATGCTGCTCAAGCATCCCGAGGTTTACGTCGCTTCCTATCTGCACAATTACTGGGGATACTTTTATCCCTCTGAACCTGCCCGGATCTGGTATGAAAAAGAATACTATGAGAATGGTAAACTGTTGGAAGTAGGGCCATCTGATGACCCCAACCATATCAGTCTGGATCGTCCTCGGAGCAAAGTGCTATATTTTCTGCGGCAGTCCAACCGCCTTTATTACAGACTGCTCTCCAGATTGCCGGGATTTTCCCTTTTTACAACATCCGCTTTTTATAACTGGATCCTGTTGCTAATCATCGGTTATTTGTTTATAATAAGGAGAAAAAGATATATTATTTACCTGGTTCCTCTGTTTTCCTTATTGCTTGTGTATCTTTTAGGACCCTGTAATGGCTATTTCTATTTCCGATATGAATATACAGTCATGTACGCATTGTTTTATCTGTTAATACACATTATAAACAGGACTCAGGAACCTTCCGGGGCGGATGCATGAATGGAGTGATAACTGACATTTCGCGTGAATATGCGGTAGCTTCGCCCGCAGATCTTTTTGATCAGAATCACTTAGGAAAGGATGTGACCTTATGTCAGGTGTACAGGATGCAAGAATAAAAAGAAAAAATGATGAGCTTGTCTGGAAGGACCGGAAACATCATCTCTGGTTTCCCTTAAGCTTTACAAAATATTACATCACAAATGAACGTATCTATTTGAAATCCGGTTTCCTCAGCTCCCGGGAAGATGAATGCCTGCTTTACAGGATTCTTGACATCACTTTGACCCGGTCCCTGGGACAGCGGATCTTCGGGACAGGGACTATCGAGATGAATACAAAAGACCGGTCAACCCCGGTCATCCGTTTGGAGAACATTGGCAATCCTACGGATGTTAAGAGGATGATCAGCGATCTGATTGAAGAGGAGAGAGAGAGGAAGAAAGTTGCCGGCAAGGATATGTACGGATCTTCCGCTCATTATGATCCCATTGAACTGGATCATTCGGAATTGGACGATTTTGATGATCACTATTATGATCGGTAAGGAATGATTCACCGTGTCCGGCCTCCGGCCGGACACTTTTTATGGTCAAAGTACTTTTTTTAGTAGAATTTTAATGAAAAATAATATATAATCAAAAAATATGTCTATTCGCTTTGAATGATGCTGCGAGGTTACCATAATGAATGAAAGATTACTCCATACTCCCCAGGGAGTAAGAGATATATACAGCCTGGAATGGAAGAAAAAGGATGCGGTCATTCAGAGACTGCGCCGGGTTCTTTCTCTCTTCGGCTACCAGGATATAATGACACCTACATTTGAATATTTTGATGTGTTTAACAGTGATACGGGTACGGTTACCTCTCAGGAGATGTTTAAGTTTTTTGACCGGAATAACAACACTCTTGTTCTGAGGCCGGATATGACACCGGCTATTGCAAGAAGTGTTGCCAAGTATTACAGTGACACCACTTTTCCCCTTCGCCTGTCCTATGAAGGAAGCACCTTTATCAACCATGTGGCTTATCAGGGCAAGCTTACGGAAAAAACAGAGCTCGGCGCGGAGCATATCAATGATGATTCTCCGGAAGCAGATGCCGAAGCTATCATCATGATGATCGACTGTTTCCTGGAGGCAGGACTTGAGGAGTTCTGCATCGACATCGGGGAGGCAGGTTTTTACCGGACTATTATGGAGACCATCCCAGTGGACGATTCGGTTAAAGCCAGGATTCATGATCACATTGAGAACCGGAATTCTCTTGCTATGGAACTCCTCCTTTCCGAGGAGAAACTGGAGTCTTCCTTCCGTCAGATCCTTCTGGGCTACAGCGAACTTTTCGGTGATGTCTCGGTCCTTGATGAGGCCGTCCGCCTGGCCCCCCTGCCCGGCTGCCGCAAGGCAATTCAAAGACTGAGGGAGGTCTATGATGTCATCTGTCATTACGGCTATGAGAAATATGTCCGTTTTGACCTGGGCATGGTCAACCATTACGATTATTATACCGGTGTAATCTTCCAGGGCTATACCTACGGAACCGGGGATGCCATCGGAAAAGGCGGGAGATATGACAATCTCCTGGCCAAGTTCGGCATGAAAGCCCCGGCAATCGGTTTTACCATCCTGATTGACGATCTTCTGGCAGGTCTCAACCGGCAGAAAATCCCGGTGTCCACCAAAGAGTACGGCTACACTGTCCTTTTATATGATAAAGAAGATCGATTTGAAGCTATTTCCCTGGCATCCGGGATGAGGATGGCCGGTGTCCGAACCGAGCTGATCTGCCGACAGGAAGGGAAAAGCAATGAGGAATACGGGTCTTTTGCCCTGGATATGGGGGCTGATACCATGATTGTTCTATCCGGAGAGGAAGTCATCCTTCAGGATTTCATCAATCGGACACGGGAGAAAAAGAGCCTGAAAGACTTCAGGGAGGAGTACTGATGAGATATCTTACATTTGCCCTTGCCAAGGGACGTCTTGCCAGGACGACCATGGCCTGGTTTGAGGAGATCGGTATCAATTGTGAGGCTATGAAGGACAAGGATACCCGGAAGCTGATCTTTGTCAATGAAGACCTGAGGCTTAAATTTTTCCTGGCAAAGGCATCGGATGTGCCGACCTACGTGGAATACGGAGCGGCAGATATCGGTGTGGTCGGTGAGGATACCATTCTCGAAGAAGGCCGGAATCTCTATGAGGTACTGGATCTGGGCTTCGGAGCCTGCAGGATGTGTGTCTGCGGACCGGAATCCGCCAGGGAGAAGCTTCGCCACGGAGAGCTCATAAGAGTGGCTTCCAAATATCCCGGTATAGCAAAAGATTATTTTAACAATAAAAAATATCAGACGGTGGAGATCATCAAACTCAACGGATCGGTGGAACTTGCACCCATAGTAGGCTTGTCCGAAGTCATCGTCGACATTGTGGAAACCGGATCGACTTTGAAGGCCAACGGCCTGAAAGTGCTGGAGGTCATCTGCGACCTTTCGGCAAGAGTGGTGGTCAACCAGGTCAGCATGAAGATGGAACAGGAGAGGATCCGGACCCTGATTCAGAAGCTTCGAGACCTGAAGGAAATTAAAGAAAATAAAAAAGAAGTCTGACCTTTATACTTTAAATGAGGCGATCATAATGAAACGATTCAAGGTGAATAAAGAGAATACAAAGAACATTTTGAGTGATCTTCTGAAACGAAGTCCCAACCAGTATGAAAGCTATACACAGGCGGTGTCCTCTATTCTTTCCGATGTAAAGGAGAGAGGAGATCAGGCCCTCTTTTCCTATACGGAGAAGTTTGACCACTGTCATTTGACGCCGGAGACAGTCCGGGTCACCGATGAGGAAATCGCACAGGCTTATGACCAGGCAGGGAAAGAGCTTTTGTCTGTAATCCGCAAAGCTCTGGTCAATATACGTTCCTATCATGAGAAACAGGTCAGAAACAGCTGGTTTGATGCCAAAGAGGACGGAACCATACTGGGTCAGAAAATGACCCCTCTTGCATCCACCGGTGTCTATGTTCCGGGAGGCAAGGCGGCCTATCCTTCTTCCGTTCTTATGAATATTGTTCCGGCCAAGGTGGCTGGTGTTAAAAAGATAGTCATGGTGACTCCTCCGGACAGGGAGGGTCATATTAGCCCGGCAACGCTGGTCGCCGCCAGTGAAGCCGGCGCCACCCATATATACAAGGTGGGCGGAGCCCAGGCCATCGGGGCACTGGCCTACGGGACCGAGACTATCGAAAAGGTGGATAAGATTGTCGGTCCGGGAAATATCTATGTGGCCCTGGCCAAGAAGGCGGTTTACGGTCATGTAAGCATTGATTCTATCGCCGGTCCCAGTGAGATTCTTGTCCTGGCGGATGAGACGGCCAATCCCCGCTATGTGGCAGCCGATCTCCTGTCCCAGGCCGAACACGATGAACTGGCCAGTGCCATTCTGGTTACGACCAGCAAGTCCCTGGCCGACTGTGTGGAAAAAGAGATCGAAGGTTTTTTGAAGGAACTGTCCCGGGCTTCTATTATCCGGTCTTCCCTGGATAACTTCGGCTACATTCTGGAAGCCGATTCTCTGGAAGATGCCATCCACACGGCCAATGAGATTGCTTCGGAACATCTTGAGATCGTAACAGAGAATCCCTTTGAAGTGATGACAAAAATCCGCAATGCCGGTGCCATTTTCATAGGTGACCACAGTTCCGAACCTCTGGGTGACTACTTTGCCGGTCCCAATCATATTCTTCCGACCAACGGCACGGCAAAATTCTTCTCCCCCCTGTCTGTGGACGACTTTGTAAAGAAGTCCAGTATCATTTATTATTCCAGACAGGCTCTCAAAGACATTCACAGGGATATAGAAGCTTTTGCCAGGGCAGAAGGACTGACAGCCCACGCCAATTCCATAGCCGTTCGATTCGAAGACGAATCAGAAGAATAAAATCAGAAAGATAAGTGAGTTTACAGCAGGGAATGGGAATTTACCGGTATTCAGGATCCCCTGGATCCTGATCTGGGAGGATGATATTATGAATAAAGAAAGAAAGGCGCATGTAGAACGCATTACCAAGGAAACCCGTATCCGGCTGGACCTGAATCTGGACGGATCCGGACAGTGCCAGGTTGACACCGGCATCGGTTTTTTTGATCATATGCTCAACAGTTTTGCCAGACATGGCTTTTTTGATCTGGCATGTAAGGTGGAGGGAGACCTTCTTGTGGATTGCCACCATACCATAGAAGATACCGGAATTGTCCTGGGACAGGCCATACGGGAGGCCTGTGGTGACAAAAAAGGGATCCGAAGATACGGCAGTGCCATCATCCCCATGGATGAAAGTCTGGTCCTCGGGGCGGTTGATCTGTCCGGACGGCCTTATCTGGTCTGTGATCTGCCTTTTAGTGTGGAGCGAATCGGAAGCTTTGATACCGAGATGGCCAGGGAATTCTTTTACGCCCTGTCCTATTCATCAGCTATGAATCTCCACCTCAAGCTGATCCACGGTCAGAATAATCATCACATTATGGAAGGAGCTTTCAAGGCTTTTGCCCGTGCTTTAGATGAGGCGGTCTCCTACGACTCCCGCATTGAAGATGTCCTGTCCACCAAAGGTTCTCTGGCCGAATAGAAGAAGACCTGAATATAATTTAGTTGAGGAGCAGATTATTATGAGCAATACAATGAGCCTGGCTGGCCGGGTCTTTCCCGGAAATGTTGCAGAAGAAGCGGTCTGGTATGACAACTGTGGTGCTGACTGCCTCTTTTTTCTGGATGAGGGATCCTTTGACGGTATGCCGGGGGACATGAAAACCATCAAGGCCGTTACTGCCGCTGCCGACATTCCCCTGATCGTGTGCGGTAAGGTAAAGCGGTTTGAAGATATTAAAAAAATGATTTATGCCGGAGCCCGGACAGTCGTCGTCCGTGAGGAGGATGAGGTCGATCCGGAGGAGATCCGACAGGCAGCCGGCCGCTTCGGGTCGGACCGGCTTTTCCTGGAAATCAGGACCGATAAGGGCCTGGAAGATCTGGAAAGCCTGCTGGAAAAAAGCCGGTCCATGACAGGTAAAGACGGATTCGGAGGTATTCTTGTTGGGGGGGACCTGTCCCTTCCGGCCCATGCCCGGGCACTTGACTACCTCAGGGTCCACCTGGATTGCCCGGTTTACGGAATGGCCCGGTCCGGGGATGCAGAGGAGATCGCCGTTGCTGCCAAAATGTCCATGGCAGACGGATTGATTCTTGACATTTCCCGGCAAGTGGATATGATGGAAATCAAGCAGTTTCTAAAAGGACATCAGATTCCGGTCAATACTTTTGAGAGTACGGTGGATTTTGACTCCTTTAAGCTTAACAGCGAGGGCATGATCCCCTGTATCACTCAGGATTACAGGACAGGGCAGGTTCTGATGATGGCTTATATGACCAGAGAATCTTTTGAAAAGACCCTGGCTACCGGAAGGATGACCTACTACAGCAGAAGTCGAAAAGAACTGTGGACCAAGGGGGATACTTCGGGCCATTATCAGTATGTCAAGTCTTTAAGTATAGACTGCGATAAGGATACCATCCTGGCCAAAGTCGCCCAGATCGGCGCGGCTTGTCATACAGGGAACCGGTCCTGCTTCTACACAGACCTGGTAAAAAAAGATGTGGATAGCAGAAATCCACTGGAAATATTCCAGGATGTCTATGACACCATCAAGGACAGGAAAGATCACCCCAAAGAAGGTTCTTATACCAATTATCTCTTCGCCCAGGGAATCGACAAGATCCTGAAAAAAGTGGGAGAGGAAGCAACGGAAATCGTGATTGCAGCCAAGAATCCGGATTCCGATGAGCTGAAATATGAAATCTGTGATTTTTTATATCATATGATGGTCCTGATGGCTGAGCAGGATGTAAGCTGGAAAGAGATTACCGAAGAACTGGCACAGAGACATTAGGAGGTCTTATATGGGAGCCCTTGCAGGTGCATTTGTACAGTATCTTGTCACTTTTATTGTTCTTATTGCCACGGCAGTCGCGGGTGCCTTCTGCGGGAAAAAGATCCGTGAAAATAAAAAGGCAAAAAGTGAGAAAATGAATCAATAAGGACCATCGAAGGATGATGGTTTAAAAAGTATATTATTCAGGAGGATAGAGTTTTGAAAAAGTATGGAGTAAATGAGCTTCGAAAAATGTTTTTAGATTTCTTTGAGAGTAAGGGACATCTGATCATGAACAGTTTTTCCCTTGTGCCCCATAATGACAACAGCCTGCTGCTGATCAATGCGGGTATGGCACCTTTAAAGCCTTATTTTACCGGGCAGGAGATTCCGCCCAGGAGACGGGTAGCCACCTGCCAGAAGTGTATACGTACAGGCGACATTGAGAATGTCGAAAAAACAGCAAGGCATGGAACATTTTTTGAGATGCTCGGAAATTTCTCCTTCGGAGACTATTTTAAGAAGGAAGCTATCGCATGGTCCTGGGAGTTCCTGACAGAAACAGTAGGACTGGATCCGAACCGTCTCTATCCTTCCGTTTATCTGGACGATGATGAAGCCTTCGAAATCTGGAGAGATGATATAGGTATCGCCCCGGAACGAATCTATAAGTTCGGCAAGGAAGATAATTTCTGGGAGCATGGGGCTGGTCCCTGTGGTCCCTGCTCCGAAATCTACTATGACCGGGGTGAGAAATACGGATGCGGCAAGCCGGACTGCGAGGTCGGCTGTGACTGCGACCGTTATATTGAAGTGTGGAATAATGTTTTTACCCAGTTTGATAATGATGGTCATAACAATTATACCACCCTGCAGAATAAGAACATTGATACAGGAATGGGTCTGGAGCGTCTTGCTGTTGTTGTCCAGGAAGTGGATTCCATCTTTGACGTGGATACCATCCGTTCCCTGAGGGACAAAGTCTGTCAGATTGCCGGAAAAACCTACCATGAGACCTATGAGGATGATGTGTCCATCCGACTGATCACTGACCATATCCGGTCGGCAACCTTTATGATTTCGGATGGCATTACCCCAAGTAACGAAGGCCGGGGCTATGTCCTGCGCCGTATCATCCGCAGGGCTGCCCGCCACGGACGTCTTCTGGGAATCGAAGGAAAGTTCCTGGCCCGGCTGTCAGAGACCGTGATCGAAGGATCAAAGGATGGCTATCCGGAACTGGAAGAGAAAAAAGAACTGATTTTCAAAGTTCTTACCCAGGAAGAAAACAGCTTTAACAAGACCATCGATCAGGGCCTTAAGATTCTTTCGGACTTGGAAGAGAAGATGGAAAAAGAAGGCAGCAGGGAGCTGAACGGTCAGGATGCCTTCCGTCTCTATGACACCTACGGCTTCCCCCTGGACCTTACCCGGGAAATCCTGGAAGAAAAAGGTATGACAATCGATGAGGAAGGCTTTAAAAAGCTGATGGAAGAGCAGAGAGTCAAGGCCCGTAATGCCAGAAAAGTGACCAATTACATGGGTGCTGACGTTACGGTATATGAGTCCATTGATCCTTCAGTCACTACGGAATTCGTAGGTTATGACCACTCCGATTATCAGTCAAAAATTACAGTTATGACAACCGAAGAAGAGCTGACGGAAGCCCTTTCCGACGGACAGGTAGGAACCATCTTCGTGGAGGCCACTCCCTTCTATGCTACCGGCGGCGGACAGCATGCCGATACCGGTATCATTACTTCCGACGAAGGAGAGTTTATTGTCGAAGATACAGTCAAGCTTTTAGGAGACAAGGTGGGTCATATCGGACGTGTGACCAAAGGCATGTTCAAAAGCGGTGACCTGGTCACACTGGCTATTAACCGGGATCAGAGAGCAAAAACAGCCAAGAACCACAGTGCCACTCATCTGCTGCAGAAAGCCCTGCGGACTGTGCTTGGTTCCCATGTCGAGCAGAAGGGATCCTATGTAGACCAGGATCGTCTCCGCTTTGACTTCACCCATTTCCAGGCCATGACTCCGGAAGAGCTCCGGGCTGTGGAAGACCTGGTCAATGAAAAAATCAGTGAAGATATTCCGGTTGAGACAGCTGTTATGACCATGGATGAAGCCAAGAAGACAGGAGCCATGGCCCTCTTTGGCGAGAAATACGGAGAGAAGGTCCGTGTCGTCAGCATGGGAGATTTCTCAAAGGAATTCTGTGGGGGAACTCATGTAAGCAATACCGGTGACATCCGGTCTTTCAAGATTATCTCAGAAGGCGGTGTCGCAGCCGGCGTACGCCGTGTGGAAGCTCTGACAGCTTCTCATGTGCTTGATTATTATAAAGATGAGGAAGAGACCCTCCTTGCAGCATCCAGAACTGCAAAGGCCGAGCCTCATAAGCTGGCAGACCGGATTCAGGCTATGCTGGATGAGATCAAGGCTCTTTCTTCCGAAAACCAGAAACTGAAAGACCAGATTGCCAAGAGCGAAGTGTCCGATGTGATGGGTAATGCAGTCAAAGCCGGTGATTACACCATCCTTCCCGTTTCCGTAAAAGACGTGGATATGAATGCCCTTCGTAATCTGTCAGACGATCTCAAGGTAAAAATCGGCAGTGGCCTGGTCATTCTGGCATCGGAAAATGACGGCAAGGTCAACTTGATCGTCACTGCTACCGACGATGCTGTTAAAGCCGGAGCTCACGCCGGAAAGATTATCAAAGAGGCTGCCCGCCTTGTAGGTGGTGGCGGGGGAGGACGTCCCAATATGGCTCAGGCCGGCGGAAAGAACCCGGCAGGAATCCAGGATGCTCTTGATCAGGCTGTGGAACTGGCTAAAGGCCAGTTGGTGTAAAATAAAAAAATCTGTTGACGAAAGCACCTGTTTTGTTATATTATAAATCAGTGCAAAAATACCCGAACAGTTGTATTAGCACAATACACAACTGGAGGGAGGTTAGGTGAGTTTATGTCTAGTATTATCGTTAAAGAGAATGAATCCTTAGACAGCGCTCTTCGTCGTTTTAA
>CADBME010000070.1 GCA_902795715.1 uncultured Lachnospiraceae bacterium
GGATTCTGGTCCATGACATAGCCGGCCTCCACAGTATCGCTTGTGGCATAGGCAACGTTGGCTTTAAGCCCCATATCTTCAAGGTCTTTCTCTGCGGCTTCCTCCTTCTTGCCAATCAGATCCGGAATATTGACATAGTCTTTTGCGCTGACTCCCAAAGTCAGGGTGACGGAAGATTTCTTTTCCGCCCTCTGGCCGCCTTCCGGAGTCTGGGCCAGGACAACCAGCCCCTTATCCTTTTTGGAATAGCCTTTTTCATAGAGATATTGAACGACGAATCCGGCTTCCTCCAGTCGCCTTCTGGCTTTTTTCCTGGTTAAGCCAAGGACGTCCGGGACCTCAGTATCCGGTTCGGCTTCCGTCGCCTCTTCGGTGGCTGCGGTCGTGGTTTCCTCTTTTATTTGGGTTGTCTTTTCCTGCTCTTTTCCGAAGGGGAATCCGGACAGACCGCTACCTATTGCGTAGATCAGGAGGCCGGCGAGCAGAACGCCGGCAAGAATGGCAGCGATTCTTACCACATTCTGCATCCCTTCTCTGCTTCTGTCGTCGTCCTCACGGTCTTCGTCATCTTCCGGATCTGTGTCCACTTGATTCCTATGGTTATCCCCCCTTCCGTCCTGGTCATCAGGTCCGCCGGAAAGACTTCTCTTAATACGTTCAATCTCTGCCTGATCCCGGTTGATCGTAGGAGATTCATCCTCCACTCCGTCTTCAAGAAAGACATAATTGCCATCGGGACTTGTGAAGACGTGTTCCAGATCCTCGATTAGCTGACTGGCATTCTGATAACGGTTGATCAGCATTTTGGATGTACATTTTAATATGATTCGCTGGAGAGATTCCGGAATGTCCGGAAAATACTCTCTGGGAGGCACCATATCATTTTTGATATGCATGAGTGCGATGGCCACACTGTTTTCCCCGTCAAAGGGCACTCGTCCGGTAGCCATCTCATACATGGTGATTCCAAGGGAGTAGATATCGCTCCGATTATCCACATAACCTCCCTTGGCCTGTTCGGGAGACAGATAGTGGACAGAGCCCATGTTGGCGGATGAGATGGTATCTCCGGTTGCGGCCTTGGCGATACCGAAGTCTGTAATCTTGACCATGCCGCTGTCGGAAACCAGAATATTCTGGGGCTTGATGTCCCTGTGAACAATTTTGCGCTCATGGGCAGCCTCCAGGCCCCGGGCAATCTGAATGGAAATGTCCACAGTCTCCCTGGCGCTCAGACGGCCGTAACGGCGGATGTACCTTTTCAGGGTCATCCCCTCTGCCAGCTCCATCACGATATAATGAAAGCCGTCCGTAAAGGCAGAGTCATAGATGCTCACAATGTTGGGATGAGTCAGCATGGCTGTCGCTTCGGCTTCCGCGTCAAACTTGCGAACAAATAATTCATCGTCATAGTTTTCCTTGCGAAGAACCTTTATGGCCACATAACGGTTGAGCTTGGTGTCCTTCGCCTTATACACATATGCCATCCCGCCGGATCCGATTCTCTCCAGGATCTCATAGCGTTCACCTAATATAAATCCCTCCTGAAGCACCGAATCACCTCCCATCATCCTGACGGGCAATTAGAACCGCAATATTATCGGCACCCCCGTAAAACAAGGCTTCTTCGATGCATCGATCTACCTGGTCCTCCTCTGTTCCTTCTTCGGACAGAATCCCAGCCAGATCTTCATCGTCTACCATGTTGGACAATCCATCCGAACAGAGAAGAATTCTGCTGTCCTTCTCCATTCTGATCTGGAAGAAATCCGGTGTGACTTCATCGGAAACACCGACCGCCCGGGTTATGATATTTTTCTGGGGGTGATTCCTGCTTTCCTGGGCGTCAATCTGCCCGGCCCGAACCAGTTCTTCCACCAGGGAATGATCCAGGGTAACCTGCCTGAGACTGCCCCTGTAATAATAATAGAGACGGCTGTCTCCGATATTCATGATATATGCATTCTGATCCAGGACAGTCGCAGCGACAAAGGTCGTTCCCATCCCGGCAAACTCCTCCTCGCGCTCGGATACCCTGTGCACTTCTTCATTAACCTGTTTGATCAGGCGGTCCATGGTCAGAAAAGGCAGCTCCTTTTTCTGCTGACCGGCCAGTTCCACGAAACGGTTCACCGCCAGACTGGAAGCCTTATCTCCGGCTTTGTGACCGCCCATTCCATCAGCAACTATATATAAATTCGGGAAACAACCTACCGGTGCATCGGAATAAAACAGATAATCCTGGTTGATTTTTCTCTTTTTTCCAACGTCCGTTTTACCAAAAGACTTCACGGATTCCCACCCCTTTCAATCGATTCCGGACAGGTGACTTTTCCGAAGCTGGCCGCAGGCTGCCTGGATATCCCGTCCCATTTCCCTGCGTACCGTCACCTGAATGTGATTTTTTTCTAATATATGTCGAAACTCTGCTACTCTTTTCTTCTCTGACTGAACGTAGTCTCTCTCCCGGATGGGATTGACGGGAATGAGATTGATATGACAGTTCAAGCCTTTAACCAGTCTGCAGAGTGTATCTGCCTGTTCATATTGGTCATTGACATCTTTTACAAGACTGTATTCAAATGTGATTCGCCTTCCTGTCCTGTCTACGTAATACCGGACAGCTTTCATAAGGTCTTTTAAAGAATACTTTCTGGCTATGGGCATCATTTTTTTCCGAAGCTCGTCCTCAGGGGCATGGAGTGAAATAGCCAGCCCAACCTGAGGGTTGTCGTCGGCAAAACGGTAAATCATGGGTACGATGCCGCAGGTGGAGACTGTGATGCTGCGGTGTCCGATCTGCAGTCCGTCCGGTCCGCTAAGGATTTCGATCATCCTGTTTAGGGCATCATAGTTGTCAAATGGTTCTCCTGTCCCCATGACTACCACATTGGAAACACGTTCTCCTGTTTCCCTCTGAATGCTGTAAATCTGGTCAAGCATCTCCGAAGGAGCCAGATTACGGGCAAGGCCCAGTAAAGTGGAAGCACAGAAAGTGCACCCCATCCGGCATCCTGCCTGGGAGGAAATGCAGACGGTGTTGCCATGATGATAAGGCATCATGACACTCTCCACGACCTGTCCGTCGTGGAGGGCGAAAAGATATTTCCGGGTCCCGTCGATTTCGGATACATATTCCTCCAGCTTTTTTGTCCCGATCAGAGGGTGTTTTTCCACAAGTCTGCTGATACACGCGGACGGCACGTTGGTCATTTGCTCCGGGCTTCTTACCAGCTTTTTATGCAGCCATCCGTAGATCTGGTCCGCCCTGAAGGCTTTGTCACCGGCATCGGTAATTATTTTTTTTAATTCCTCTCTGGTCATGGACTTCAGATCATTCCACTGCATGATTCAACCTCCGCCGGTAAGGATTATTATCAGCTTTCCGGCTTTAAGAACTTTGCCACAAAGAATCCGTCACAGGGGTCATACCCGGGCACAAGGGTCATAAAACCGGCTTCCATTTTATTGTCTTTTCTCAGGGCTTTCAGGGAAGCCGGAAGCCGATCCTCAAAGGAGACGGAGACAAGGGGTGTGTTATCCAGGATCCAGCGGACATTGTCCTCGTTCTCACCGGGATTTAAGGTGCAGGTTGAGTAAATCAGCTGCCCTCCCGGCTTCACATAACGCCAGGCATTGGCAAGAATTCTTCTCTGCAGCTGAACCAGATCTCCCAGCTGTTCTTCTTTAAGATTGTATCGGATATCACTTTTTCTCCCCATTACACCCAGGCCGCTGCAGGGAAGGTCCGCCAGAACCAGATCGGCCTGTCCTTCCATGTCCCCATCAAAAACCTGCGCGTCACGGACCTGGGGGCGGACATTTTTAAAACCCATCCTCTCCAGGTTATCCTCTATGTATTCAATCTTGGATTCCGTAAGATCGCGGGCAATCACAAGACCGCTTCCCTGCAGTCTGTCTGCAGCCTGCAGGGTCTTTCCCCCAGGGGCTGCGCACAGATCGAGCACGGTATCTCCTTTACGGATGTCCGCCAGAGCCGCCGGAAACATGGAGCTCTCATCCTGAACCCAGTAATAGCCCTTCTGAAAACTCTCATATCCATCCAGATAATTGATTCCCCGGAGAGTGAAAGCTTCCGGAAAGAAATGCCCCCTCTCCACCTCCATGCCTTCTTCCTGCAAGAGGATTTGCAGATCCCCGGGATGAATCCTGGAAAGGTTGGTCCGAATAGTGACCGGTCGGGGTACAAGAAAGCTGGCAAGTATCTTTTGCGCATACTCCTCTCCATAGGAATCCACCAGGAGGCGGACGATCCATATGGGCATGGAATACATAATGTGCAGATAAAAGATGGGGTCTTTGTCACGATCCGGTTCAGGGACTTCTTCCTTGCTGCGGATCAGGGAACGGAGGACCCCGTTGACAAAGCCGGACAGGGACTGAAAACGCCTTTTCCTGGCCAGCTTGACTGCCTCATTGCAGGCTGCCGCATCCCTGACATCCATGAAAAGAATCTGGTAGGCACCCATCCTCAAAAGATTTCGAATAAGGGGCTTGCAGGACTTCATAGGCTTGCTGGAAAAATGATCCAGTACATAGTCCAGATAGATCCTTCTCTCCAGAACACCCTCGCATAGTCTTGTGAAAAAGGCCCGGTCCTGCTTGGGCGCGAACTGGTACCGCATAAGGCATTCATTGATTGCTATATGTGATTTTTTTCCATTCTTCTCTATATCCATGAGAGTGAGCAGAGCTTCCTCCCTGGCATTCATTTTCTGATCCATATATCCTGTTCCTGAGAAGACTTTATCCCCATGACTTTATTCCCACAAGGAAATCACTCCCATTTTTTATGATCGGAGGCCCTTTATTCTCCCAGCAGGGTCCCCGCATCAATCGGGTGTCCCCTCAAAAAAGCCTCTGCTGTCATACGTTTTTTCCCCGGCAGCTGAACCTCTTTTAAAGCTAATATATCTTCACCACAGGCAACACAGATCCGGTCTTTGCTGACGGCCAGGACCGTCCCCGGCCTTGCCCTCCCGGCAGGATCCGAACCGGAGAAAATCTCCTGCAGGCGGTTATCACATCCATTTTTGTCAATGTGAATAACTTCCGCCTTCCAGATTTTCAGCATCTTATCCCCCAGATGAGTGAAGGCACAAGGCCAGGAGTTTAAGCCCCGGATCAGACGCTCGATGGAAACAGCATCATGGGACCAGTCAATCTGACCCATCTCCTTTGTCAGCATTGCTGCATAAGTGCTGTCTTCATCCTTCTGGGGTATCCTGCAGGCACTTCCAGCCTCCAGCTGATCAAGGACCTCAAGAAGGAGGGGCCCTCCTGCCTGAGCCAGCTTGTCATGAAGACTGTCTCCGGTTTCCTCAGGTTCGATGGGAACCACAACCTTTCCCAGCATATCCCCTGTATCAAGGCCTTTTTCCATATACATAATGGTCACGCCGCTTTCCTTTTCCCCATTAATGACTGCCCACTGTATGGGGGCAGCTCCCCGATATCTTGGCAGAAGGGAAGCATGGACATTAATGCAGCCATAGCCTGGCAGGTTCAAAATCGTTTCCGGCAGAATCTGACCAAAGGCCGCCACGATGATCACGTCCGAATTGATTTCCTTCAGTGAGGACAGGAATCCCTCCTCCCGGACCCTGGCCGGCTGATATACCGGGATATTGTATTCTAAAGCGGTTTCTTTTACCGGAGAATACTGAACTTTTTTTCCCCGCCCTTTTTTCCGGTCAGGCTGGGTTACGACCGCTGCGACATGGTGCCGGCTGATCAAAGCTTTTAGTATGGGAACCGCAAAGTCCGGTGTCCCCATAAAAACAATTTTCATCACTGATCTTCTTCCTCTTCTTCTTCGATATCATGGTAGGGTTCGTTTGCCCGCTCTCCATACAGAATGCCATCTAAATGGTCCATCTCGTGGAGGAAGGCCCGGGCTTTCAGGCCCTCTACCTCGTAAACCACTTCCTCCATGTCCGGGTTCAGGGCCCGGACAACCACATGGTCCGGTCTGGTAACCGATGCACACTTGCCCGGAACGCTTAAGCATCCCTCATCGTCTGTCTGTTCGCCTGAAGATTCGATCAGTTCCGGATTGATCAAAACCACCGGTTCTTCATCCTGGACATCCACCACACAGATCCGCCTCAAAATGCCAACCTGAGGGGCGGCCAGGCCGACTCCCTGGGCTTCGTACATGGTTTCAAACATATCATCAATTAAGGTGAGCAGACTGGGTGTCATCTTCTTCACCGGCTTACAGACTTTCTCAAGAATGGGGTCACCAATCTGCCTCACTTTTCTGGTTGCCATATTGTTCTCCTTCGTATTTATATTTCATCATGTTTTGATCTAATATACATTCATGGGATCCAGATCATATTGAACTCTTATTCCGGAAAATAAGTCATGAGTCTCGACCACATTTTCAAGCCGTTTCCTAAGATCCGTCAGCCTTCCCGTATCCCTGTGCTTGAGATAGAGAACATATCGAAATTCGTCTCTCATTTTACTGATCATAGCAGGTCCGGGATCCATGATCCGGACCGGATCATCCTCTTTTTCCTGACTGATTTCAAGCATGCGGCGAATTCTGTCATGGGCCAGAAAGGCCTGGTCCTTTCGCTCTGCCAGAATCAGGATAGCCATCATATGGCCATAGGGGGGATAGAGCATCATTTTCCGGTAAACGGATTCATTTTCATAGAATTCATAATAGGAATGGTCTGCCGCACTCCGGATCGCATAGTGGTCAGGCCGGTAGGTCTGGATCAGGACTTCCCCTTTCTTGCCTCCCCTCCCGGCCCGTCCCGCTGCCTGACAGAGAAGCTGGAAAGTCCTCTCACCACTGCGGAAATCCCGGTCAAAGAGGGAAAGGTCTGCCGCAAGGATCCCCACCAGGGTCACATTGGCATAATCATGTCCTTTGACGATCATCTGGGTTCCAAGCAGAATGTCTGCCTTTCCTTCTGAAAATGCCTTCAGAATCTCTTCATGGGCATTTTTCTTTCTCGTGGTATCCGTATCCATGCGGAGTACCCTTGCCTGGGGGAATTCCTCCCGGATGGCATCCTCAACCTTCTCGGTCCCGATGCCGAAAGAAGCAACATGAGCACTGCCGCAGCTGGGACAGGTCTCCACATGAGGCCTCTCATATCCGCAGTAATGACAGCGAAGCATATGGTCCCGATGGTAGGTGAGGGAAACATCACAGTGGGGGCAGCTAATGACTTCCCCGCAATTCCTGCAGGAGACAAATCCTGCAAAGCCCCTCCGATTGATAAAAAGCATAATCTGTTCTTTTTTTTCAATCCTGTCCAGGATCATCCTCCGCAGTTCCTGACTGAATACCGACCGGTTACCTTTGCGCAGCTCTTCTCTCAGATCCACGATATGAACCCGGGGAAGGGCAGCCTGACCGGCTCTTTTATTCAGTTTAAGGAGCTGGTATTCCCCTCTGAGGGCTCTCTCATAGCTCTCGATGAGGGGAGTAGCCGATCCCAGAACCAGGCTGGCACCCGCCAGCTTTGCGCGATACCTGGCGACCATGGACGCGTGATATTTAGGGGAAAGATCACTTTTGAAAGCGTGATCGTGCTCTTCGTCGATCAGGATCAGGCCCAGGTCACGGACCGGGGCAAAAAGGGCAGAACGGGGGCCGATCACGACATCCGCTTCTCCCCGCCGGATCCTCTCTCCGGCATCATAGCGCTCCCCTTTGGACATTTTTGAATTCAGAACGGCAATCCTGTCCCCAAAAGAGTCATAAAACCTGCGGACAGTCTGCCAGGTAAGAGAAATCTCCGGTATGAGGACAATAGCCTGCCGGCCTTTTTTCTGAACATGACGTATCATCTCCAGATAGACTTCCGTCTTGCCGCTCCCGGTGATTCCGAAAAGAAGATAGACGGGGTGGACTCCTCTGTCATAGTCTTCCCGAAATCGGCAAAGAGCAGCCTCCTGCTCCTCATTCAGGGTGACAGGCTCCGCCCTCTTTTCGAGCTTTTCATAGGGATTGCGCCAGAGTATTTTCTCCCGGATTCTCACAATACCGGAAGACTCCATCTTCCGGAGTCCGGAAAGAGGCAGCCCGCATTCACCGGTACACTCCGGCCCGGTCATCCTCCCCTTTTCCAGCAGCCTTCTGAGAACTTGTGCTTTTCTTACCGCATGGCGGCGGTCATAAGCTGCCAGAAGATCCAGGGCCTCTTTGCGGTCAATAGCCAGTTCAACATGGATTTCGCTTTTGGGGCGGACCTTGCTCCGGACAGGCATAACCGTCCGGAGGGCCTGTATCATAGTCGATCCGTACTGATTCCGTATAAAGGAAGCAAGCCGTATCAGCTGGCCTTCGACCGGAATACTTCCCTCTTCCACACCCAGAATATCTTTCATTTTATCCGGATTCCAGGTAGGACGGTCTTTCACATGGACAACATAGCCGGCTGTCTCGCGGTTGCCGGCTCCGAAGGGCACCAGGACTCTGCTTCCGGCATCTACCATCCCTGACAGGGAAGGAGGCAGCCTGTATTCGAAAATCCGGTCCAGAGCTTCATGGCTCCGGTCTATGACCACATCCGCATATCGAACTTTTTCGATATCATTTGATGTCATATCCTTCTCGGACATTTCTTCAATATTTTCCTGCAAGGACATCTGCTACGATCTCCTCCTCGCTCATATGATATTTCTTTCCCTTAATCTCCTGGTAGGTCTCATGTCCTTTGCCGGCCAGTATGACAATATCTCCGGCCCGGGCATGATTCATGACATAGGAGATGGCCTCCCGACGGTCAATGATCGATATATACTTACCATCGGTTTTTCCGATTCCGGTAAGGATATCATCGATGATGGCCTGGGGCTCTTCAAAACGGGGATTATCCGATGTCACAACGGTAAAGTCCGCCAGGCGGCCGGATACTTCACCCATTTCAAAACGGCGAAGTTTGGACCGGTTACCACCGCAGCCGAAGAGGCAGACCAGCCTGGGAGGATCATAGGCTCTGAGAGTAAGCAGTATGCTTTCCAAAGCCACGGCATTATGAGCGTAATCAACGATCAGTGTGTAATCCGAACCGGTGGGGATAATCTGAACCCTTCCCTTGACGGTAAAAGTCTTCAGGGCCTCATTTACGGTCTCTATGGATACCCCCATATGGCAGCAGACAGCGATGGCGGACAGCGCATTATGAACGTTGAAGGTTCCGGGGATTCCACAGCTTATCCTGCCCTCATAAAGGCCGGACAGATCAAAATCAACCCCCAGGAAGTCTTTGTCCCTGGTAAGCCTGACATTTTGTGCAAGCAGGTCTGCTCCTGGCAGAATACCGAAAGTCCGGATGGGACAGGCTGCTTTTTGAACGATCTCATCAAAATGTTCGTCATCCTTGTTGGCAATACCCAGCCTGCACTGGGTAAAAAGCATGGCCTTGCAGGATAAGTATTCGGCAAAATCTGCATGTTCATTCTTGCCGATATGATCCGGAGACAGATTGGTAAAGAGTCCGTAATCAAAGAGGATTCCCTCTGTGCGCTTGAGCTTAAAGCCCTGGGATGAGGCCTCCATGACCACGGTATCACAGCCTGCATCCTTCATCATCCGCATGAAACGATGGATATCGTAGGACTCCGGTGTCGTGTTGTTGACCGGGATGTGCTCACCGGGCCAGGTAACCTCGATGGTCCCGATCACACCGACCTTATGCCCTGCCTTCTCCAGAATATCCCGGATCATGTAGGTTGTCGTTGTCTTGCCTTTGGTTCCCGTAACAGCAATCGTGGTCAGGTCACGGGCCGGATATCCGAACCAGGCAGCGGAAATCATAGCCATGGCCATCCGGCTATCCCGGACCTGGATCACGGTGACCGGTCCCGGCAGGGTCATCTCTTCTTCGACTACGACAACAGAAGCCCCTTTTTCGGCTGCCTCCACAGCAAAGCGGTGACCGTCAAAGGAAGCCCCTTTAATACACAGAAACAGACAGCCCTCGGAAAGCTTTCTCGAATCATTGACCACCGAAGAAACTTCCGCATCCAGGCTGCCCTGTAACAACTTATATGGAAACTGTTCCAATAAAGAACGACATTTCATAATCATACTCCAATTCTTTTCAAGATACTCCCATCTGATTTTATAGACTATTTCCATTGTACCTTTTTCAAGAGGTCTTTTCAATTATGGAAGTGTTAAAGATAATCGCATCAATGTTAACAAAAATGTAACAGTTCACAGAATCATAGTCCTGAGGCAGACACCAGCTCCCTTACAAAGAAAAAGGCGTCTCCCGAATAGGAGACACCCTGCAGGAATAATCCGGTCTTCAGTTTTCATCAAAAGCGGGATCGGCTTCGCCCAGTTCCTCAAAAGGTCCATCCAGGTCTACCTGGTTGGTTACCGGCACATCCTGGTCTTCACCGAGAATTTTCAGGTCTCCGTCGAAAAGCTCATGGACTGCAACAGAAAGAGGTTTCTCCCCGCTTGCATTCTCCACACGGGCGTCCTTGCTGTCAATCAGTTCTCTGGCTCTTTTTGAGGCGGCAATCACAATCGAATAGCGACTGTTGATTACAGGCTCTTCCCCTTCGTTGTCCTCGACATTAATCTTTTCCATAAGTTCCGTATAAGATGGATGCAGCATAGTAAAGACTCCTCCTGTTTTCTTGCGGCCGGTCGAAGGCAGAATACCTCCCCCGGTCTCTGGTGAATGCTCCTTGAGATTAACTCTGTAACTCTATAAAAATGTTCACAATACTTTGGAAAAACCATCTTTCATTTCCCGGACAAAATCCTGCTGGCGTTCACGCCGGCAGTTTTCCGCCCGGATGATGGCAGAGATGGTATCGGCACATTCCGAAACCTTGCCCTTTTCATTGCATACGATGTAATCATAAGCGTCCATGCTTTCGGCTTCCTCCATGGCCCGATGCATCCTCTTCTCCGCCTCTTCCCGGGACTCTGTTCCTCTCCCTGACAGGCGATCCATCAGTTCTTTTGCCGAAGGGGCCGTTATAAATATGAGGATTGCTTCCGGATACCGGTCCCGGACGGCCATGGCTCCCTGAACTTCGATCTCAAGGATTACCGTCTTGCCATCCTCCAGTTTTTCTTCCACAAAATGCCGGGGTGTGCCGTAATAATTATCGACATAGCAGGCATATTCGATGAAACCATCTTCCCGGATCAATTTTTCAAATTCTTCTTTTGTATGGAAAAAGTAGTGGACTCCGTCCTCTTCACCCTTTCTTGGTTTTCTGGTCGTAGCGGAAACCGACAGCTGGTAGTCATAACGGTCTACCAGATCTCTGATCACTGTTCCTTTACCCGCTCCCGAAAAGCCGGATACCACTACAAGATTACCCTTACTCTGATTCATCATCCTGACCGGCCTCCATTCCTCCCCGGCACCGGGATGTGAGGGTCTCCGTCGTCAATGCCGACAGAACAAGATGACCGCTTTCCATAACCAGTACGGTTCTTGTCCTCCTGCCGCAGCTGGCATCCACTGCCATCCCCTCATCTCTGGCATTCTGGATCATCCTTTTGATCGGGGCAGCATCCGTGCTGACCATGGAAATAATCTTGTCCTTATTGACTACATTGCCGAAACCTATCCCGATAAATGTATCTGGTCTACTCAATATTCTGCACCTGTTCCCTGATTTTCTCGATATCCGTTTTGAACTCGATGGCATGGCCGGACACCTTGATGTCATTGGCCTTGGACAGGATGGTATTGGCCTCCCGGTTCATTTCCTGGGCAATAAAATCGAGCTTTCTTCCTACATTGCCTCCTCCCCGGAGTTCCTCCATCATGGCCTTGATATGGCTGCGCAGCCTTACCGTTTCTTCGTCTACCGAAATTTTGTCGGCATAGAGAACGATCTCGGTCGCAATGCGTGTCTCATCGATGGTCGTATCTTCCAGCAGATTATGAACCTTCTCCTCAATCCGGTTTCTGTAATTGGCCACCATCTCCGGGTAGCGGGCTTCCACCAGATCTACATTATCATACATAATCCGAAGCTTGGACAGAATGTCCTCCCTCAGGTTCTCCCCCTCCCGGGTCCGGCTGGCCATAAAATCATCGAGAGCGCCGGAAACGGCTTCCATCACTTCCTGAGAAATATGATCCTGGTCCGGGGATGCATCTTCCACATTGATCACATCCGGAAATCGACTGACCTGATAAGCTGTCAGGGTTTCCGGAATATCAAGGGTCCCGGCCAGCTCGTTGACTGCCTTATAATAGCCGGAAGCAAGAGCCATATTGACCCGGACATGGGAAGCCTCCTCCGACAGATCTTCGTAGGATATATAGACATCCACCTTGCCCCGGCTGATTTTTTTCTTCAGATAATTCCGGATCTCCATTTCAAGAAAAAAAAGCTTCCTTGGCATCTTGACATTGATATCAAGATACCGGTGATTGACTGCTTTCATTTCAACTGTAATCCGGCTGGTATCGGACAGGTATTCTTTTCTGCCGAAACCAGTCATACTCTTTATCGCTGGTTTTCCTTCCATTTCACATGCCTTTCTTTCAATCGAAATCCCGAAATCTGATAATTACAGCAACTTTTACTATATCGCAGTTTTCCATGTACGTCAATGAAATCTTTCTCCTTCTGCCTCATTCCTTTCTTTCAGATCTTTTTCCAGACATTTGAGGTAATGAAGGGCCGTTCCTCCGGCCGAGGGGACAAAGTAGCCGGCATCCAGCTCTTCAAAGCGGAAACTTTTTTGCCCGCCCTCTTCCTTGCGTCTCCAGAAACGCATCATGTCCCTGTAAGTCAGATAATGACAGAGTCTGCGATGGGTATAATAGATCAGAAGAAAACTGATTCCTCCCTGTTTCTCAAAATTTGTCATAAATTCCACCTGGTGTTCATGGAGATTCTGCAGGGAGAAAGTGTCAGATGCGCACTCCTTGGCATCAAAGCAGACAGGAATCCCCTGGACGGCACCTATATAGTCCACTGTACTCTTCTTCTCAAAGTAGGCCAGTGTAATATGGCGCGTCTCCTTGTCAAAATTCACCGGTGTGATGGGTGTCGGAATCTTCTGCATCAGAGCCAGACCTTCATCAAGATATTTTTTATGGGTATAATTGATCAGTTCCTCCAGGACGGAACCTCGGAGACCTCTGGAATTCCATGTTGCCAATTCTCTTCTCCTTCACTTTTTTCGTCATTTTTCTTTACATTCCTTCCTGATCCGGAAGGGATTTTCCTCTTCACTTTTCCTCACTTTTCAGCTTTCCATGCTTCTGAGCAGCCTGCCGCTGATCCTGTAATAGGCTGTGACAACCAGAATTCCTGTCACAATCCAGGTGAAAGGGTATACCGCCATGAGAACAGGAAAACTGTGGAAACGGGCATGAACCGTCA
>CADBME010000071.1 GCA_902795715.1 uncultured Lachnospiraceae bacterium
ACCAGTTCATATTCAGCAGTTCATTCACAGCTGGTCATTTCTATGTTTTATATAATTTACTATATATTACCTATTTTATCTGTTATTACCTATACTGTCAATAATAGTTTTGTTATGATTTTTTGCTCTCTTCGCTCTGCTTCTTCTTATCTCTCCTCGCTAAACTTCTTTCTTACTTCTGGTAGGCCTGTTTCCCGTTTTTCTCCCTCAGGCCTACCTCCGCCTCTTCTCCTCCTCCTCTCCGGTAGGCCTGATCCCTGTTTTCCTCCCTCAGGCCTACCTCTGCCTACACTTCCTGCTCCTCTTCGGTAGACCTGCACACCTAACTAAAGCTATCTGCGGTCTAAAAATGATATAAAAAAAGGCAGATTATGAAGACCTGTTATCAATCCTCATACATCTGCCATTATTGTTATTATTGTTATTATCAACCTTTTAGTAGTCCATATTTAAGGAAAAGTTGCTTTTCCGTTGTTTTAGGGATATCTACTCTACTTCAAAGTTCTTAACCATGGACTCGAAGATCGGAAGCTCATCCACAATAGATTTGGCGCTTCTGGTTCCGATGATATCAAATCCGGCTGCCAGTGTGGTGATGGCGATTGCTGTAGTCCAGAATCTTCCGGTTCCTGCAATCTTCAGCTTGCAGCGTCCGGCACAGGTTTTAACCATAAGATCGATGACTCTCATGTCCGGGCCTCCAAAGCGTCCGGTGGATGTCTTAACGAAATCACCGCCGCCTTCGATAACGGTCTCACAGGCTGTAACGATTTCTTCGTCAGTCAGATAACAGACCTCGATGATGAAACGGGTCTCGCGTCCCTGGGCAGCCTCAACACAGGCTTTAACCTCTTTGAGAAGATGGTCTCTGTCGCCGCTTTTAAGATGACCATAATCGATAACGAAATCAATGATCTCAACACCGCGGTTTACGGCATCTTTAGCCATGGCAACTTTGTCTTCCAGAGTACTTGTTCCGAAGGGATAGTCAATAACGACGCAGGATTTAACATCGGTGCCCTTCTGGTTCTTGCAAGCTTCCACAACATCATCCAAATAGTTGGGATTAACGCAGATGGAGTTGGTATTGTACTCAAGAGACATCTTGATCAGGTCCTGAATCTCCTGCCTGGTGGTAAAGGGATTGAGCAGGGAGCCGTCGATCATCTTTGCCAGGGATGCTTTGGTTATTTCTTTTCCGCGAATCTTTAACATATTTATTTCTCCTTTTCTTTTAAAATAATACTTTCGCCCTAAACTCAGACTTTTTCAGGTTTTCATTAGCAGATAAATAACTACTGTTCTTTTCAGTCTTACCTCTTATTTTTTCTTTTACATTCAAGTTCATTATACTATTTGCGTGTTTTTAGTCAATATTTGGCGGTTTTATTGATAATCAAGCACATTTATGCTATATTTTTGATTGATTACGCGCAATTATTCTTACTATGTTATTTGTTTTCGGTTATTTATTTTTCGATTATTTATTTTTCAGTTATTTATTTTCACGGCATAATCGGCCTGAAATCTTGTTGAAGAGCAGCAGATATGAAGACTCAATAGTCTATTTTTGTCATAAAGATTAGGAGGGATAGGAAATGAGTTCATCAACCAGAAGACAGGAGATTCTGACCATCATCACACGAAGGGGTTATATTACCGTAGAAGAGCTGGCTGAAGAAATGTTCGTCAGCCTGTCCACAATCCGCAGAGATCTGACCGTGCTGGAGAAAGAGGGCTCTGTCCGAAGGTCTTACGGTGGTGTATCTATCGTAGATTCCCAGCTTGCCCTGGAGCCGGCTCAGTTTAGGAGCAGGAAAAGCCGGGCAGAGAAGCGTTACATAGCCCGGCTGGCCTCAACACTAATCTCAGAAGGGGATTCCATTTTCCTTGATGCAGGTAGCACCTGCCTGTGTCTGACTCAGGAGCTGGCCGACATCCCTGACCTTATGATTCTGACCAACGGATTAATGGCTATCCATGCCCTTTCCCGCTATCAGCACCTGACTATCGAAATCCCGGGCGGTCTTGATGACATAACCCATGCCTGCATAGGAGGCCAGGAGGCGGCCGACTATGTCTCCAGGCGACATGCCAAGCTGGCCTTTGTTTCCTGCAGCGGCATGACAGACTATGGATTTAGTGTTGTCTATGATAAGGATATTGCAGTGAAAAAAGTATATAGCCGCAATAGCGAGAAAACCATCATGCTCATGGACAGCAGCAAATTCGGTATCGATAAGTATTACAAAGTATATGATTATAGTGACATCGATGTTCTTGTATGTGATAAAAAGCCTCCGGAAGATATACTGGAAATGTGCGATAAGCATAGTGTTGAAGTGATCTATGAGTGAATGTTAGCAATGGGCTATCTTCTCAGAGAAATGGACGATGATCCAGATCAATGGTCTAATCCCTATATATATCTTGTCAAAAATCATATAAAGACTTATATCATTTAGAAATAGCAATCACCCGAAACCGCATTGAAGATTCCGGGTGATTCTTTTTTATCTAATTATTTCAATCTTTATTCAATTCAAGCTAAGTCCTGAATTTACCCTCTTTCATTTATGCGTGATATCCTGCCATGAATCCGCTCAGGGCATTGATTCTCAAGTTGCCCATGGCGATGGCGTCGCCGGCCTTCTCCACCTCGATACCCAGATCAAGAAGAGCCTCTTCCAGGTCGCCGCCTGCAGGACGCTGGCCTGTTGCTGTGATGATCATGTCAGCTTCTACGAACTTCATGCTTCCATCTGCATCCTTGTAGGAAACGCCGTTGGCTTTTACTTCCTGAACTGCAGCGTTAGTATGAGCGTCTACGCCGCCCTTATCCAACTCTTCCAGGTCTCTCATCCGGTGGGAGGATTCCTGTCCGTTGGAAAGAGTGGGAAGCATCTCAAGGATGGTGATCTGGTTACCGCCCTTTAAGAGGGTCAGAGCTGTTTCGCAGCCTACGTTACCGCCGCCGATGATGACGATCTTCTTGTTCTCCGGCTTGCTGTCGGATGCCAGGATATCCCAGCACTCTTCAGCTGCATCGATGCCCGGGATGGGCGGTACAAAGGGAACGGAACCGGAAGCCAGTATAACCTTATCCGGATTCAGGGCCTTGATGGACTCTGCTGTAGCTTCTGTATTAAGAAGAACCTTAACACCCTTCCTCTCCACTTCTCCGGTGAAGAATCCGATGGACTTGCCAACCATCTCCTTAGCCGGGGGAACGGCTGCCAGATGCATCTGTCCGCCCAGACGGCTGCTCTTCTCAACCAATGTAACCTTATGTCCTCTGGATGCAGCAGTGATAGCTGCCTGCATACCGGTGATGCCGCCGCCGATTACTACAACATTCTTAGGCTCACGAACCTGAGGAAGGTTCTGGTCATCATAGCGGCTTTCAAAACCGACTGTGGGATTCAGTGCACAGCGGACGCCGCGCTTCTTTCCGATACTTGCATAACAGCCTTCCAGACAGTTAAGGCAGGTGCGGATCTGGTCTTCCTTCCCAAAACGAAGCTTGTTGGGGAAGTCGGGATCGCAGATCATCTGACGGCCTACACATACCAGATCAGCAATACCTTCATCAAGAACGCTTTCCAGCATTTCGCCGGTACGAAGCTTTCCTACGATGGCAACCGGAGTCTTAACATATGGCTTCACGGCCCTGGCAAGGTCCAGTCTGTTTCCGTCAGGTCTCTCACCGGTCTCGGAAGCGCCGATCCATTTATACTTAATACCTGTAGTAATGTTGATCAGATCGATAGGCTCAGAGTCGATCATCTGGGCAATTCTTACGCCTTCATCCAGCTCCAGACCGCCATTGGGATCCCAGTCTTTCACCGCAAGACGAACACTGATGATAAACTTGGGACCACAAGCTTCACGGATAGCTCGGACAATTTCAATCAGGAAGCGGGACCTCTTCTCGGTATCTCCGCCGTATTCATCAGTTCTTGTATTGGTCTTGGGAGACAGGAACTGGCCGATCAGATAACCATGGCCTGCATGAACTTCAACGCCATCAAAGTTTGCCTGCTGAGCATTCTTAGCAGCCTGAACGAACTTGTCTGTCAGCTCATGAATTTCGTCAACAGTCATACCATAGATGTTCTTCTCAGGAATATCGATAGGACCGACGGTCTTTACGCCGGGTCTTACCACAGACCGGTTGCCTGCATGGTGAAGCTGGATCAGCATCTTGGTGCCATAGGAATGCACGGTATCGGTAATCTGCTGGAACATGGGAATAGCCTGGGGATTGTTAATCCGCAGCTGAATTGCTCCGCCAAGACCTTCGGGGGAGGCCACGGAGGTGAACTCCGTGATGATCATACCTACGCCGCCCCGGGCTCTTCTCTCATAGTAATCGCAGAGAGCCTGGGTAGGATTACCGTCCAGATCACAAAGGCTGGTATCCATCGCCGGCATGATGATCCTGTTCTTTAAAAATGTACCGCCTAAACGAAACTGTGAAAATAACTTCTTATATTTTGCCATGATATGTACTCCCTTTCTTCATTAAAACACGTAAAATGATATTTCTATATTTTTAGATGTGATTCTTTCTTTAAATAATCTTCTACCTTCTGTATTAATTGTCTTCCGTATCATCCTTTGTGCATGATACACCGTCTTCCTTCCCGAAGATATAGTCCGTGACAATTATTGCAATTAATACAGGAGGAGCTTTTTTGCCCCCTTATCAGCCGTGGGATCAGGTCCGGTTCACAGATAAAGGGCCTTGCCATGGACACCATATCCACGCCGGCATCCAGCACCTTCTCCATATCCTCCAGGTTTCGTATCCCTCCAACCAGAATCAGGGGAAGCTTAGAATACTTCTTCAGGGCTGCTGCCCTGTCAAGATAGAAGCAATGAACCGAGGCCGGGAAGGAGGAGAAATCATAACCGGAAAGCTCCAGCGCCTCCGC
>CADBME010000072.1 GCA_902795715.1 uncultured Lachnospiraceae bacterium
AAGATAACACTGCATAATAAAACCACCGCGATCCTATCGACGGTGGCATATGAAAAGCTAATATTGATAATATGACTGAACAGTTACAAAATAACTACATAGATAAGATGAAGCGTGATCCACGGTGTGAGGCCAAAAGCATTCAGATAATGATATATCCTTTTCTTCTTCTCATCCGTAATTGTGTACTTCCTGATTTTTTAACACTCATTTACCTCCGCAAGCCCTAAAAAGGCCACATGAGCCACAATTGTTCGTTGATTCCGAGCACAACCACTCTGGGCAGCCATCAAATATCAGCCTTCCCTTTCATGAATTCCAGAACCTCATCCAGGCTTCTTTTGCTCTTCTTGAATGCGTCAAACAACGCTTTTCTGTCCTCTTCTTCCTGTTCTTCGATCAGCTTCTGATACTCATCTTTGGCCGTTTCCAGTTCATTCGTCAACTGTAATATTTTCTTTTCCTGCCTTTCAATTCTGGCTTTTATGTTTAAAGGACCTCTGCTCATTTTTCTTCCCCTGGCTCAATTTATGTGGTCAATTTGCTTATCTGCTCCCCCAGACTCGTTGCCTCTTTTATGATGGAAGCCGCATTTATGTTAAAGCCCTGTAATATGTCCTTCTGTACCGCTGTTACCGCGTGATCCAGACGGTAAACTCCATCCGCCTGCCTTATCAGTTCTATTTTTTCCAGCTCCTTAAGTGCCGCAGGAACCGTCATATAGTTTTTCTTTTTCTTGATTTCTTTCATTCGATCCTTCAGGCAGGTATAAATTTTATTTCTTATGATTAATGCTACGAATTCAATGAATATCTTACTGTGTGTTGGCTCATCCCGGTATACTCGCATTGTTCGTTCCCCGAGATAAGACTTATCACCACGAAACAGTTTTTCCGAACAATCACGGCTTTTATACAGATCCAGTGCCTCTTCGGCTGTCATCTCAGCCGATGTGATAATGCAAAAATACCCGCATAATTTAATGTCTCTCGAGATCACATCATCCTTTTCACGAACAAACTGCAATATCTCTTTCCCGTTCTCCCGATGATAGATCAGGTCAAAATATGGGGAGAAATTATTGTCTATTTTTGCCTCGGTCCCTTTCATTCCTTCCAGGATTTCTTTGTCTTCCCGGATTTTCTGCTGCAGGGTCGAACGTTCCTTTGCTTTCCTGAAATCGCTGTAATAGATATGAAATCTTCTTTCTTTGTCATCTTTTTTGAACAAATATCCCTTTGTTGTCATGCCACTTACATCGTAATAGGGAATTGTCTTACTCCATTCATCTTCGAACGAGCCTCGGTGCTTCAGGATCACCTGGTTTACCAGTTCCTTACAACCCTTTACCATGATAATAAAATCATATCCGTTACGATCCATAAATTTGATATTTGGCTCGCTGAAATACCCTCTGTCCAATATGTATCCTGCATTCCTATATCCGTATGCACTGGCTTTTGACAGCATAAACTGAAGCTGAGAAACATCATTAATACTACCCGGATATGCTTCATAAAACAGCGGTAATCTATTATATCTGTCATATGCTACAGAGTAGTTATATATGGGTTTATTATTTTTTTCTTTTTCATGCCCAAACTCGGCAAGTTCTACATCTCCTGCCTGACAATGCTTGTTTGTCGAGTCATATGATATATAGATCTTTTCTCTATGATCGTGTTTTGCATTCCAGTTATTCTGAAACTTTATACTGTTATCCCTTTTTATATCTCTCAAAAATCCCGATATCTTTGAATCACTATATATCCTCATATCATGAGTGAACAAAGGATGGTTATACGCATAATCAGGATAATACTGAGCGGCATTATTTTCCGTAATGATTGAATAAGCAGCAAGATCAAGAAAAAGCCCAGTGTTCTCTTCTCCAATAATCTCAGAAAGCTTTTCCTCAAGCTTATAATACTCTATTACCTTTCTAATAACGATCCAGGCACCGACTTTAATACAACCACTTCTTATTGAACCTGGAAGATCTTCCGGCAGCATTTCATCCGGAAAATACTTGAGATAATTATCGTTTGGAAACATCATGGAAGGATCATCCGATGCCTTTTTCCCGATTGACGTACACTGTGGAACCGTGTACTTTTTGTCCGGATAATACTTCCTTCCATATTCATAATATATGTATATAGTACCTTTGATTTTCTTCTCTGATATGCCCGATTCCAGATCAGGTATTTTTACTGTAGATTTCAGATACATGGCGGCCTCCATAGAGTGTTAACTAACACTCTATGATTTTACCACATATGCTGATTTGGAGCAACGTTTTTCTTCAATAAAATAGGCTTAAAATAAGGCTTTTGCGGTTCAATGGGTGGCCAATCCATTTCGAGTGTTAATTATCGTGTAAGTTCACATGGAATCATATATAGTTGCCGTTATGCGT
>CADBME010000073.1 GCA_902795715.1 uncultured Lachnospiraceae bacterium
AAAGTGGAGAACAGCAGTTTGAAAGCCGGTTTCCTTTTTTCCGGAGATAGTGAAGCAACAAGTACCATTGCCCGCAAAAGCGATATTGAAAAAATGCAGGGAGCTACAGGTCTGACAGACAGTCAGATCCTGACTGCAGAAAATGTTAAGAAAGATTCGGTCGGGAAAAAGGTGAAAGAGCTTGTTGGCAAAGGCTGCGGTATTATTTTCTCTACAGACTGTGACCTGGAGGGGAAAATAATCAAATGCGCCGCCAAGTATCCTGATGTAGTCTTTTGCCAGGAAGGTGGACGAAAGGCTGCGGAAAGCGGACTGAGCAACTATCATACATATAATACAAGAATCTTTGAAGCCTACCATGTCGGAGGGCTTGTTGCCGGAAAGAAACTGGTGGAAAGACTCAATAACGGCAAAGCGGAACCCTACAATTTCCAGGTAGGATTCGTGGCAGAAAAGAAAAGGCCTGATGCCATCTGCTGTGCCATGGCATTTTTCCTGGGTGTAAAACGATCCTATTCCAATGCCAAGATGTATATCCGCTATGTGGGAAGCGAAGGGGTCTATGATGATGACGGCAAGGAAGCCAAACAGCTGGTTCGGGCCGGAGTATCCATCATGGGTGAATACACATCGACGACCGCTGTCGCTGCCGTCTGCGCAGAAAATGATATTCCTGTTGTCGGCCGCGATATCGGAATGCTTGATGTAGCCCCCAAGGATGCCCTCACCTCAGCCGTATCCGACTGGAGCATCTACTACACCTATGCCATAGAGCAATTTGACAAGAAGGAAGCCATCGATCAGGATTGGTCTGCCGGCTACGCTGAGAAAGCCAATATTATCTCCCAGCTCAATGATGAGCAGATCGCAGCCGAAACCGTATATGACGTGGCCGAGCTGGAAAAAAATATCCGGGACGGAAAAGCCAAGATATTCAATACCAAGAACTTCACCATAGATGAGCAGAAGCTGGAAGATCTGGTGAAAAACAATAAGGATTATGCCAGATTCAAAAACTATGTCAAGGGCGGACAGTATCTTGAATGCAAAGACCATTCCGCGCCGGAATGGGATATTCTGATCGACGGATCGGAAGTGAGCGATTACGACTACATAGGAGCAGAAGCTGCTGAAAACGGAGAGGGCGAATAAAACCAGTCAGGAAATCTTTCCCTTGCCATTTCATCACTTGTGTGATATAGTAGAGCAGATTTGTGTGTAACATTTTACTTATAACCAGGAGGTGGCACTGTTGTTAAGAACAGTATTAACCGTTTGTTTTATGATCATATGCATTGTATTGATGATTGTCGTATTGATGCAGGAAAGCAAAGACTCCGGTCTCGGGTCTCTGAGCGGCGAAGTAGACAGCTTTGTGCGTAAGAACCGCGGACGGACCAGAGAAGGAAAGCTGGTCCGAATCACGACCATTTTAGGAGTTTTATTCTTTGTACTTGCCATCGTACTGAACCTGAAGGTTCTTCCCTGATCATAATATAAGCAGACACTTAAGCCGCTTCCCGAGTGAAGCGGCTTTATTACGTAGTGGGATAAAGACTGGCGTCTTCATTAACAGGGGGACAGTGGCTGAAAAAAACAGCTTTCATATAAAATACAAGAAGGAGTGCGGAAGCAGAATCGACTTGAGAAGGAAGAAGATTAAAAGCCTTAGCCGGCCGGTGGAAAAGTGGGGACCTTTATGACATCTGAATTATTTAAGTACAGAAAAAATGTCATCCGCGAGATGATTTACGATGAAAACTACATACCGTTGAAGTTGAAGGATATGGCTTTTTTTCTGGGTATTTCCGGGGATGAGCGGGAAGACCTGCGCATGGTGGTCGAAGCTCTGGTGGAAGAAGGAGTTGTTGAGAGGACGGCCAGGGGTAAATATATCCGGCCTCAGAACCGCAATGTGACGGGAGTTTTTTCTTCTACAGAGAGAGGCTTCGGCTTTGTCCGTGTCGAAGATTCGGAAGAGGAGATTTTTATTCCTCAGCCCTATGTCAATGGTGCCTTTCATAAAGACCGTGTCCGTGTCCGGGTGAAACAGGCCGGTGACCGTTCGGGCAGAAAAGCGGAGGGGATGATTACCGCTATCCTTGCACGGGGGATTTCCAGCCTGATTGGTACCTGGGTATGCCAGGATGGTTCTTTTGGTTTTGTTCTTCCGGATGACCGCCATATAGGAAAAGATATCCATGTATCCAAAAAAAAGAGCATGGGAGCGGAAGACGGGGATAAGGTAGTGGTTGCCTTGCGCGATTACGGTGGAGACTTCAGGAATCCTGAAGGGGAAATCACGGAGATTCTCGGACATGTATCGGATCCTGAGACAGACGTAACCTCAGTCCTCAGAGCTTTTGAGATCGAGGAAGACTTTCCGAAATCTGCTCTGAAAGAAGCAGACCTTCTGCCTGAATCTGTGGATACAGATCAGCTATTGGATAAGAATCCCGGCAGAAAGGATTACAGAGACCTTCTGACGGTGACTATAGACGGGGAGGATGCCAGAGATCTGGACGACGCCATCAGCATTTCCAAAAAGGAGGATTCCTCAGGGTTTTATTATCATCTGGGGGTCCATATTGCTGATGTCACCGAATATGTTAGGGAAGGAAGCGCCCTGGACCGGGAGGCATGGAAGAGGGGGACCAGTATATATCTGGCAGACCGGGTCGTTCCCATGCTGCCCCGCCGTCTTTCCAACGGTATCTGTTCTTTACATGCCGGAAGAGACCGGCTGACCTTAAGCTGTGTAATCACCTTTGACCAGGAAGGGAATGTAATCGATTACGGAATTGAGGAGTCGGTGATTCGTGTCGACCGACGCTTGTCCTATGACCAAGTACAGAGAATCCTTGAGAGCCAGCCTTCCGGGAAGGAGTCCGATTCTTGTGGAAAAGACCCCATCCGGGATATGTGTTTTCTCATGGCCGAAGCAGCAGCCATATTAAAAGAAAAACGACGTCGTCGGGGTTCCATAGAATTTGACTTTCCCGAATCAAAAATCTATCTGGACCAGAAGGGATACGTCAGTGATATCCGGCCTTATGAGAGAAATACCGCAACCGATATCATCGAGGACTTTATGCTCCTGGCCAATGAGACGATCGCAGAAGATGCCTGGTGGCAGGAAATACCCTTTATCTACCGGATCCACGAAGATCCGGACCCTCACAGGATTGCTGAGCTGGGTATCCTCATCCGCAATTTCGGATATCACCTTAAAGCCGCAGGAGATCATTTTCATCCAAAGGAGATACAGAAACTCCTCTTCTCACTGGAAGACCAGCCGGAGGAAGCCCTCATCAGCCGCCTGGCCCTCCGGTCCATGAAAAGAGCACGCTATACCAGCGTCAACTCCGGCCACTTCGGTTTGTCGGCAAAGTACTATACCCATTTCACCTCTCCCATCCGACGATATCCGGATCTGCAGATTCACCGGATCATCAAGGACAACATCCATGGAAGACTGGGTCAGGATCGTATTCTTCATTACGAGGAAATACTTCCGGAAACAGCCTCCCACAGCTCGGACCGGGAACGGAGAGCTCAGGAAGCTGAAAGAGAAGTGGAAAAGCTTAAGAAGGCCGAATACATGAGCCGGCACCTGAAAGAAAGCTATGAAGGCCTGATCTCAGGAGTCACAGCAGGAGGACTCTTTGTTGAACTGGAAAATACTGTGGAAGGCTTTGTACCGATCTCCAGCCTTTATGATGATTATTATATATACGATCAGGCAGGATACCGCATGTACGGAGAAGACTTTGGAAAAGAATACAAGCTGGGCCAGAAAGTCAAGGTCACGGTTCTGCAGGCGGACAAAGCTTCAAAGAGGGTAGAATTTCAGATAAACTGAAATAGTCTCGGACTAAAATGGCCGAACTAAAATGGGCTAAAATGGTCTACTCACCTCGGGATGACTTTTTCACCACTTTATGATAGCATAGAACAAGGACTGGCCGGTCGGTCAGGCAATGCCGAAAGCCGGCGGATCAAAGAGTCGCAATTAAAGGAGAATCATACCATGGCCAGATCAGAAGGCGTGAAGCTGATTGCAAACAATAAAAAAGCATACCACGATTACTTTATCGACGAGAAATATGAAGCCGGGATCTCCCTGGCCGGTACGGAGGTAAAGTCCCTTCGCATGGGCAAGTGCAGTATCAAAGAGTCCTTTGTCAGCGTAAAAAACGGGGAAGTCTTCATAAATCACATGCACATCAGCCCTTATGAAAAGGGAAATATCTTTAACAGAGATCCTCTGAGAGTAAGAAAACTTCTCCTCCACCGGTCTGAAATCGCTAAACTAAGCTCAAAAGTAAAGGAGAAGGGATATACCATCATGCCTCTGCGGGTTTATTTCAAAGGCAGTCTGGTAAAAGTGGAAATCGGTCTTGCCAGAGGAAAGAAAAACTATGACAAGCGCCATGACATCGCCAAAAAAGACGCCCGCAGAGAAGCGGAAAGAGACTTCAAGGTAAGAAATCTGGGATAGAATTTTTACTATAGTAAAACTACTTGACAGAAAGCTTACTTCAACAGTATAGTTAGAAAGTGTCAGTCAACGCAACTGACCCTGTAAGGGCTTGTACTGGTTTCGACGGGGATTTTGAACATAGGGCAGCCATCCGTGGTTCCGGGACCACGCTAAAACCTGGAATTAAATATAATCGCTGAAGAACATTTAGCATTCGCTGCCTAAGGGCAGCTGTCGGCCCTGATTTGTCCGCTGGTCAGGAAACCGGCACCATGTAGGCGGAACCCTCGTGCCCCTAAGCTTTGCCGGGTATGAAGTATGATGAAGCTACTGAAGTCCGTAGTTTGCTTTTAGACGACGGATAGAGGGAATGTCAAAATAGAGGCTGTGATGGGAGATACCGTATGGGATGGATTTTCGGACGCGGGTTCGATTCCCGCCAGGTCCATGAAAAAGAAAAAAGATTCTCTGCTTGTCGGAGAATCTTTTTTCATATTATTTTTTATATATTATTATTATCCCAAAAAACAAACAGCCAGGCTGGTAGATAGAGGAGTAAAACATGAAAAGAAATCAAATCTATCAAATATACGGAAAAAATTATAAAGAGAATACGATTCTCCTGCTCAGGAAGGCGGGGCTGGCTTCCCTGATCCCGTCTCCTGAATCGCGAATCGCCATCAAGCCAAATCTGGTCTCGACTTCTCCTGCTTCCTATGGAGCGACCACGCATCCGGAAGTTGTGGCCGGTATTATTGAATATCTCCATAAAGAGGGTTATTACAACCTGGTAATCATGGAAGGTTCCTGGGTAGGAGATCGGACACAGGAT
>CADBME010000074.1 GCA_902795715.1 uncultured Lachnospiraceae bacterium
CGGATCTATAATATCCTGTCGCACAAGATGGAATTTTGGATTCGCCAGCAAATCCGCAATATTATCCATATTGCCGGTAAAAAAGTTATCCAGGCACCATATTTCATTGCCCTCGTTCAACAACCTTCTGGCAAGTGTCGAACCGAGAAATCCTGCACCACCGGTAATTAAAATTCTCATTCTTTTTCTTTGCTTCCTTTCTCCTGCAGTTCCTTTCTAATCATGGTGGAACTGCGTTTTTTAGTATAAGGGAAAAAAACTATGTCAGCGCCAAGCTTCTTTAACTCCTTTTTTTCCCAGGCCCAATAAGAGTTATCCGCATAATCGTCTCCGGAAAAGAAACAGTCAAAAGGACGCTTATGCCATTCATTCAACCGGGATACTTCTTTTTGTGTTTCCAAAAGCACTACTTCGTCCACATCCTTCAACGCACGTAATATTTCCATACGTTCATCTTGTGGGATGGTTGGATAAATCTGTTTGAATTCGTGTACAAGATTATCGGATAAGACACCTATCCGCAGGAAACAGCACTGTGTTTTAGCCCGCCGAATCAGGTTCAGATGCCCGATATGAAAAAGATCGAATACCCCCATTAAAAGACCAATATTGTAGGGCTTTGCAAGTTTGTCTGAAGTTTTTGATTTATCGCTTAACACAGCATCAGTTTTTTTCATCAGAACGTTTCTCCATCTCTTCCCGTTTTCTCCTGGCAACCCTGATCCAGTCATCGTAAATTGTATAATGAACTACCGGATAATTTTCGGTTTCATATATTTTTTCAATCAAAGAAGATGATATGCCTTCATTCAAATAACAATAAAACGTATCAAAGAATTCTCTGGCAAATTCTTCTGCCGACTTTAAAACAGATTCTATTTCTTTTAACTCCTGGGAACTTCTATAATCTTTGAAGAAAACCGGTGTCCCCTGTTCTGTCATCATTTTCTGGGAAGGCTCAGGAGAAGTGAAAAAGGTTTCCAGCTTTTCAATGTATGTTTGCAGGAGATAATAATTTTTGTTTTTTAAATAGTATTCCGCATTACTGTTTAGCGGCGCTCCAAAAGTGTAATTCCAAAAATAAAAGCCTTTTAAATGATACGGGAGGAACCGGGACAAGTAGTTTTGGATATGACCAACAGCAATAAAATCCACAACTGCGTACGTACCGCCTTCCAGCATTCCGCAATCACTTGAATACTGAATATAACCTGTACGAATTTTGCTTTCGTTTTCCCGGATTAAATCTATATGTCTGGCAATATAGTCAGCATATTTTTCTTCCTTTCCCTGCGGAAGCATTTCTTTCCGGGAAATATGAAATATATTTTTCAATGTTTCCCCGGCTTCAATCCCATTCATTTGCCCCAAATCTGCTATGTAATCTATTTCGCTTTTTGAATCCGCGCAACATAAAAACGCAGTATGCCGGTTCGCGTAATAATAAATAGGCCTGGGAAGCTGTACCCGGGTACAAAAATAGTTATAGATATTATATAGAAGCCAGCCATCCCGGGCTAAAAACAGAACTCCGTCACAGACGTCTTCCCGTAACTTTTGAATCAGCCACGTCAGGTAGCCAACAGCTACAGGGGCAATTACAGAAATTCCAAAACGCCGGACCCGTACTTCCTCACTATAATCCAAAAGAACACTGCTTTGAAAAGGATCATTAAAAATCTTGGATATAATGAGACCCAATAAGCAGCGTTCCGTCAAAGAAGCAGCCGTCCGAATGCTTTTCTCCCATCCTCTCTCCCGAGCCAGTTCCAAAGCCGAAGGTATAAGTATGCTTTCAATCCCCAACACTTCACAGTTGCTGCCATCTGCGACCGGGTTATCACCTATATGTAAAATTTCATCTGCACTGTTACACAAACGCAATAGTTCTCCGTAAAGACCACTGTTCTTTGACTTTCTGATATCGCAGGAAACAAAAATATTATCATATCCGGAAATGCCATGCCTGTCGAGAATTTTCTTAAGAATCCCTGCAGAAAAATACATGTCACTGGTCAAAACGACCTTTTTCCCTGCTTCAAGCGCAAAACGCAAAAGCCCTGCAATTTCATTACGTGGAACCAACACTTCCAGCTCTGTATCCAGTTCAATTTTCCTGACCTTAAGCTTTATATCTTCAGTCCAGTTAAAAAAATCTTGTAACCACTCATAAATCTTATCAAAGTCACAAAAAGGCTGGTCTTCTTCCGCCCTGATCCGGGCCGAAGCAAACCCCTGAACATCTAATCCTTTTAGAACAGCCTTTTTTTCTACTAACTGAAACACATCTCTGGGATACAAGGTTTTACGGGTCAACAAGGTATCAAAAATATCAAAAGATATTAACTTCTTCTTTGCTATCTGCTCTTTAATTCTTTTTCGAGAAAGAGACAACGTTTTTCTTTCCCGTTTGACATCTTTATTCATTGGAATCAGACGGCTGGAATCATCGCCTTCGATAAAACGGCAGGTATCTATCCCATAACACCGGGGAAGGATAAATTCGTTGGCAAGACCATACCCAAAATAGAGAATTTTGGCCTTTAATGCATTTTCCCTTATTTCCCGAAATGAAAGATCTTCTCCCTTCCTGTAAACGACTTCATTTCCTTCGTCCAAAAGAAGGCCAAAATGTTTTAACGACTCTATTTGCAGGTCAGCCGGAAACGATTTTCGTAAGCTGAACTTAATATCTTTTTTTTGTTCGCGAAGATACGTAATTAAATCATAAAAAAACGCTCGTAAGGAAATACCGGTTATACCTGTTGAAAAATAAAAGACTACATCCATGACTTCGAATACTACCATGTCATAAGAATCACATAACTTTTTGGCCTCCGGCAAGCTAAGCGTCTTTGCATTTTCTGCTTCATGATGAATACAAAACTCATCTACTCCGTACATGTTATATATAGCGATTTCGCTCTTTTTGCAAACACGCCGGATTGAACGAAAAGCCTCCACGGCATACTTTACTCTTTCAGTCAGAATCACAACATCCACGTCCAGCACGGATAGCTCTTCTTCATGCACAACCTTGATTCCATGAAAACAGTCTTTGTCTATGGGTTCTAAACTCATAATGCCGATAAAATTAAACCGGTCTGCGAAATTTTCAATAATTGCCTCTGCATAATTACGCGAACCATGTAATACAATTCGTTTTTCCCGAAAGGATGCGAACCGTTCTGCAAAATTGGCAATTACATATTCAATCTCTGTCATGCTTTATTCTCCGCGAATCTTTTCTTTCATTATCCTGTCACATAGACGCTGTATTTCCAGCCAAGATTATTCAGCATCTTCTGCATTTCTTTACATGCCGATCCGGTTGCAGCAACTATCGCCACACGATCCGGTGCGGGGTTAACGTCATTTATCTGGAAAATTTCCCTGCCAAACAGGACCTGATGAGCATCTTCTTTACGGGTAACCATAAATCCATCCACTATGTAACCGTTATTTACCATAACGTGATACACTCTTTTACCTACTACACCCGCTCCATAAATCCAAATATGGTTTTTCACAGAAACCGGGACACTGAGTTTTTTAATCAATTCTTTACAATAAACCGTTTCAAACTTCTTTGTATATAAGTAATAATAGTAGCTGCGCACCTGTTCTTCATTGTCAAACCATTTGTATGGGTCTTCAGTAGCAGAAAAAAGTGGGAAAAATCGATTCATTCTGTCATACATATGTAATATTTCGATATCTGCGCTGGTACTTTTATATCCCAATTTTTCCACCAGATCAACTCTGGCACAATAATTAACGAAATACCCGTGAAAGTCCTTGGGATGGGGGGCTCGTGTCATCACTGAGTCATCCCGGTAACGGCGGATAAAATAATCTCCGGGAACATAACGTACCCGTTTAGCAAGCAGCGCTGCTTTGAAGGAGAAAAATTCGTCCTCATGTTCTGTATGTTCCGGAGAAAAAACCTGATTGTCCAGAAGGAACTTTCTTCTCCAAAACGAACGCTGCACATAGCAGTTCCAATCATTCTGTTCCACAAACAGTTCAAACAGTTCACGGCCGGAATAAACCCTGTCTTCATACCGTCCTCTGCGGCCTCCAAAATAGGTTTCATTTTTCTTTTCCAGCTCTTTGCTGTCAAAAATGACCTGGGAATCGAAATATATACCATCCAACTGATCTTTTTCCGCAAAATTGTATAATTCTTCCATGGCTTCCGGCGTAATCATATCATCTGAGTCCAGAAAATATATATATTTCCCCAGGGACATTTCTGTACCCCTGTTTCTTCCGTAACCCTGCTGATGGTTTTCCGGCAGGTGCAATACCCGTACACGTGTATCCCGTGCCGCGTATTCATCTAATATTTCCGGACAGCGGTCCGGAGAGGCGTCATCTATACAAATCACTTCAATATCCTGCAACGACTGTGACAGCACACAATCCAGACAGGCGGGAAGATATTTTTCCACTTTATAAACGGGAATTACGATAGAAACCTTAATCACCGGAAGGTCCTCCTCGTTATGAAATAATAATATA
>CADBME010000075.1 GCA_902795715.1 uncultured Lachnospiraceae bacterium
CTTTCAGCGGAGCTTTCAGTGGAGCTTCAAGCTCGCAAAAAACAATTTGAATATTATAGAAATCTTCTGTTAAATACTAATAAGGGTGAGTTAGTGGAAACAAAAGATATAAAAATAGATTCATTTTGGCTTATGCCAGCCACGCCTAAATTTCAAAGCAACGGAATACCATACATTACATCAAAAAATATAAAAAATGGGGATATCGATTTTGAAAATGTAAAATATATATCGACGGATGATTATAAATCAATTTCCTCAAACCGTACTGTGAAAAAAAATGATTTACTTATTACAATGATTGGAACTATTGGAGAAGCTGCTTTTGTTAACGAAAAAACTGAATTTTATGGACAAAATTTGTACCTTGTAAGACTTGATGAAAAAAAGGTTAATAGAAAATATTACTATTATTATTTAACCTCACCTAAAGTAAAGGATGCTATAGTTTTTAAGAAAAATGCTTCAAGCCAAGGATATATTAAAGCAGGGAGTATTGAAAACATGAAGTTATTCTTGCCTAGTATTAGTGAACAATCTAAGATAGCAGATATTCTAGATCGTTTTAATCAGTTGTGTACTGATATTTCAGGGGGACTCCCGGCAGAAATTGAAACTCGCCAAAAACAGTACGAATACTATAGGGATAAATTATTATCATTTAGGGAACTAAAAACTGAGCATGATGAGCAATTATGATTTTCATAATGATTGGTTTTTTATTAAAGCCAATGGCGACATACCTGATGAGATAGTAGATTTTATGACTGACGTTTTCCAAATAATGGAAATCCGTGTAAAAGTCGCAGACATAAAAGGTATTGTATTCGAAGTAAGGACAAAAGAAAAATGCCATTCAGTCCCACATTTGCATGCAAAATATGGTGAATATTCTATATCTATAGAAATAGATAATGCAGATATATTAGAGGGAAGATTGCCACACAAACAGAAAAGAATGGCCATAGAGTGGGTCAGAAATAACAAAGAAAAATTACTAAACGAGTGGAAAGATATTGCAATATCAGCTACTTCAATAACTACACAGTCACATTTGGATTGTGAATGATTACTAGGAGGCTAAACATGCCATATTTCAACATTGTCGCTCAGACAAGTGAAAACACTGTAGTAACTGAATATGAGCCTGTTAAAGCTAAATCTGATAGTTATCAGAGTGAAGCGGAACTTGAGAAGGAATTCATACACATGCTTACTGAGCAGGGATATGAATACCTTCAGATTCATGATGAAAAAGATTTGATCAGCAATCTTCGGCTTCAATTGGAAAAGCTTAACAATTACCAGTTTTCAGACAATGAGTGGGCTCGCTTCTTTTCTGATAGTATTGCCAATCAGAACGAAGGCCATGTTGAGAAGACTCGCAAAATCCAGGAAGACCACGTACAAGTGTTGAAGAGGGATGACGGCACCAGCAAGAACATTACCCTTATAGACAAGAAGAACGTTCATAACAATTATCTGCAGGTGATAAATCAGTATGCGATCAGCCAGGCACAGGGCGCTAAGCATGATAATCGCTATGATGTTACGGTGCTTGTAAATGGTTTGCCCTTGGTTCACATTGAACTGAAAAGAAGAGGTGTACCTATCCGTGAAGCGTTTAACCAGATTGATCGCTATGAACGCGATTCTTTCTGGGCTGGAAGCGGATTATATAATTATGTCCAGATATTCGTTATCAGTAATGGCACTAATACCAAATACTATTCCAACAGCACCAGATACAATGCCATCAAGGATCATAAGAATGGTGTTGTTAAGAAAGAAAAGACTTCAAATAGTTTTGAGTTCACTTCTTACTGGGCGGATGCTAAGAATATTGTGATTCCTGATTTAGTGGACTTCACCAGAACGTTTTTTGCCAGACATACGATTCTTAACCTTCTGACCAAGTACTGCATCTTTACTTCTGAAAATGTGCTGATGGTCATGAGGCCGTATCAGATAACAGCAACGGAGCGCATACTTAATAGAATCGAAATCGCCACCAATTACAAGAAATACGGCAGCGTAGCCGGAGGCGGCTATATTTGGCATACCACCGGTTCCGGTAAGACTCTCACATCATTTAAGGCCGCAAGACTTGCTTCTAATCTGCCATACATCGACAAGGTTCTGTTCGTTGTAGACCGTAAAGATCTGGACTACCAGACCATGAAAGAATACGACCGCTTTGAGAAAGGTGCTGCCAATAGTAACACTTCCACAGTCATTCTTAAAAAACAACTTGAGAATGATGACTGCAGAATCATTATAACTACGATTCAGAAGCTCTCTACATTTATCAAGAAGAATCCTGTACATGATGTATATCAGAAGCATGTGGTGATCATATTCGATGAATGCCACCGTTCGCAATTCGGGGATATGCATACAGCTATAGTTAAGAGCTTTAAGAAATATCATCTTTTCGGCTTTACAGGCACTCCGATATTTGCAGAAAATGCCAGCGCTTCCAAGAATCCACAGTTCTTTACTACTGAGCAGACCTTTGGTGACCAGCTCCATACTTACACTATCGTAAATGCTATAAACGATAAGAATGTTCTGCCATTCAAGGTGGACTATATAAAGACCATGGACTATAACCCAGATATCGATGATGAAGAGGTCTGGGACATAGACCGTGAAAAAGCCTTTATGGCACCTCAGAGGATTTCACTGGTCACAGAATATATACTGGATCATTTTGATCAGAAGACATACAGAGGAAACAAGACCTTTGTCTTCAACGCTTTGACGAATATTTCGGATGTGGCTTCAGGAAGCAATGGGGCGGTAGAAGAGATAAAACAAAAGCAGAGGATCAATGGTTTCAATTCTATTCTTTGTGTTGCCTCTGTCCCCATGGCAAAACTGTATTATGAAGAGTTCAAGAAACATATGGCCGCAGACCCGAAAAAGGCTTTAAGAATAGCGACGATATACAGTTATGGAGCCAATGAGGCAGAAGCGGACGGAATACTTGATGAAGAAAATTCCGAAGATACATCTGCACTTGATAAGACATCCAGAGACTTCCTGGATATGGCCATAAAAGACTACAATGAGATGTTCCATACCAATTATTCCACTGATGGGGACAGATTCCAGAATTACTACAAGGACGTTTCCCTCAGGATGAAGAATAAGGAACTTGACATGCTCATCGTAGTTAATATGTTCCTTACTGGGTTTGATGCTACGACACTTAATACTCTGTGGGTCGATAAAAACCTGAAAATGCATGGACTGATCCAGGCCTTCAGCCGTACCAACAGAATCCTGAACAGCATCAAGACTTTTGGAAATATTGTTTGCTTCAGAAATCTGCAAAAACGCGTTGATGACGCAATAGCGCTCTTCGGTGACGAGAATGCTTCAGGAATCGTATTGATGCAGACTTTCAAGGACTATTATTACGGTTACATTGGAGCTGATGATAAGAATCATCCGGGATATGTAGATCTTATAGAAGACCTCCTGAATAATTTCCCGCTGACAGTACCGCAGATAATA
>CADBME010000076.1 GCA_902795715.1 uncultured Lachnospiraceae bacterium
GGAAGCCCATATATTGGGAGATATATGGGCTTCAAAATATGAAAAAAATCTTTAGCTACAAGAAATAGAGGGATTTCTTTGTCGCTGATAACATCTTAGTATATGTATATGGAATCTGTTTGTATAAAATATAAAGAAATTATTAACATGAAATATAAAATCGGTTAAAAATGTGTTAACTACGGAGAATCTTTTGCTAGGAGGATTTGAGTTATGGGTAGTGTGATTGGCAATCCTGATAGTCAGGTAGTCAAAGTATTTTTGGGCAATAATTTAACAAAATCTACAAAAGACTATGATAAAATGCTTAAAGATGAGAACTTGTCGGATGACGAGCGGAAAAGAATTATCGAGGCAAAGAAAAAGAAAGAGGAGGATGAGATCATCTTATGAAAATATCAGTGGCTCTTGCCTACTATCGGGGAGAACAATATATAAAAGAACAGCTGCAGTCTATACTTCCCCAGCTTAGTCTGAGTGATGAGGTAGTCATATCGGTGGACGATATTACGGAAAGTGGTAAGAAGCTGCTTCAGGCTCTTCAGGACGGTGACGACCGGATCCGGATAATCCGGGGACCCGGAAAGGGAGTCGTTCGTAATTTTGACCGGGCTATTCGCGCCTGCAGGGGGGATATTGTCTTCCTTTCGGACCAGGATGATGTATGGGCGGAGAATAAGGTGGCCAAAGTGCTTGAAGCCTTCGAAGATCCGGAGGTTATGGCTGTCCTTCATGATGCACAGATGATAGACGGGAACGGGAAATTGATTCATGAGCCATCCCTGTTTGAATTTCGAAACAGTAAACCGGGTCTGATGAAGAATCTCATTCGCAACAGTTATGTAGGATGCTGCATGGCCTTCCGCCGGAAACTCATACCTCTGATCTGTCCTATTCCCAAAGAGATGTATATGCATGATTTCTGGATCGGACTTGCGGCAGAAAAAACCGGCAAGGTTGTCCTTATAAGGGAACCGCTCCTCTATTATCGCCGCCACACTGCCAATGTCACAGATATGTTCCATGGCACTCTGGGATTCATGGTAACGAAACGTGTGAACATGATTCGCTGCCTGCGCCTGCTGGAACGAAGAATTGCCAATCTGAAAGAACTGGATGCCCGGGTTCCCTCAGACCGGGGAGAGACCGGAGGAGAGGATCATGAATGAAAATAAATCAGGCCGTCCAAGGCAGACATCCTGGGCAAATGACCGAATCCGGCGGCGTGATGACCGACGTCCTAAAAAGAGGGGCCGATTTGGAAGACAAAAAGAGTATCCGGAATATCCGGTCCAATCCTTGGAAAAGAAAAGGGAAGACTATATGCCGGTTCGCAATGCAGAAGACAAAGCGGATAAAGCAGACGAAAAATCTGATTTTAAGTCAGACACAAAGAAAACGAAAAAATCCCGGCATTCCAGGTGGATTTCCTCGGAATTCAGGCTACGTGCCCTGCTCTTGCTTTTATGCCTTCTCATACCATTTCTTGTCATGGTCATTGTCATGGCTGCCTATGGGGTTGAGCCTTTCGGGCACAAATCTCTGATGATTATCGATGCTCTTCATCAGTACATGCCCTTTTTCTCGGTTCTCTATGATAAGCTTCACAGCGGAGCCGGTATATTTTACTCCTGGCGGGCAGGTCTTGGGATTAATTTCCTTTCCCTCATGTCCTATTACCTGATGAGTCCCCTCAATCTTCTGATTGTTTTTTTTGGCAGGTCTCAGCTGAATATGGCTATGAGCTGGATTATGGCCCTGAAGATTGCTCTCTCCGGCCTGTCCATGGGAATATGGTGCAATGCCAAGAGCAAAAAGCCCAACCCCTTTACGGTGGCTGCCGCTCTGGCCTATGCCCTGAACAGCTACATGGTCGGATATTGCTGGAATATCATGTGGCTTGATGCCATTATGGTCTTGCCCTTGATCATGCTGGGTATTGACCGGCTTGTAGATGAAAATGACGGAAAGCTTTATTGCATTTCTCTTTTTTATGCTCTTTTCTGCAATTACTATATAGGATATATGATTTGTATATTCTGTGTGATGTGGTTCTTCCTTCAACACTTTGAGGGAATCGGCCATTTTTTGAAAAAGAGTCTGAGCTTTGGGATTTACTCTCTCTTAGCCGGCGGAATGGCTGCCGTCATTTTGCTGCCGGCATTTCTGGGAATCCGTCAGACAGCTGCCGGAGGTGGAATTGAATTTCCTGATGAGAAGTTTTTGACTTCCTTCCCTGACCTGCTAAACCGGCAGATTACCATGAATATGCCGGTTACCCATGACAATAATTTCGACGGAAATGCTAATCTTTATGTGGGCATCTTCGTCCTGGTCATGTTTTTCCTTTATCTTCTGAACATGCATATTAAGATCAGCGACAAAATCCGCCGTCTGATAGTCATCGCTTTTTTATATTTCAGCTTCTGTGAGATTCAATTGAATTACATCTGGCATGGTTTTCATGACCAGTACGGAATACCCAACCGATTTTCCTTTTTGCTGGGTTTCCTGCTGATTACCATGGCCTTTCAGGTGGCAGAAAACCTGGACCAGGTCAAAGGCTGGCAAATACCGGTGGCTCTGTTCGGAAGTCTTCTGATAATCTGGTGCGGACGAATGTTCGGCGAGGAACCCCCTGAAAATGATATCTATCTCGTGGCGGTAATCCTGACGCTGACCTATGTCCTGATTTTCCTTTTTATCGCACTTTGTCAACGAGTCGGCAAACAGGAGAAGGAAAGAGATTCTCTTCCTGTGCCAGAAGAAGGATCAGATGTAGAATTAGATGAAAAACCGACGCCTGTGAGTCAGGATCCCCAATCACAAAATGATAAAAAAATCAGAATTCCTCCTTCTCCCCGGATTGCCTTTATCAAAAATCTATTTCGAAAAGAAGGGGTGCCGATTTTCTGCCTGGTTCTCACTTTAATTGTCATTGTGGAGATCAGCGCTTCCGCTATCCTGGGCTTTTATGAAAACGGACAGATTAATGTACCCAAGTTCTATTCTTATACCAAAGATATGGAGGAAGGAATCCGGAAGGTAGATGACGGGACTTTTTACCGGAGCGAAGTGACCAGAGCCCTCATGCTGGATGAGGCTATTTACTATCCCATGAACACGGTAGGCCTTTTCGGATCCACAGCCCCTGCAAGAATGGTCGATGTCATGGACCAGCTGGGTTTTGCAACCGGGGCAAATGAATACAAATACATAGGAGAAAATGCCCTGACCGATTATCTTCTGAATGTTCGTTATCAGTATTATAAAGAGGAAGATAGCATCTTTACGGGATTTCAATATAAGGAAAATGCCGGTCGCATTAACATTTTTGAGAATCCCTGGAAGACATCGGTCGGCTACATGGTAAGGGAGTCCATAGAGGATTTCTTTGAAAATGGCAGTGCCTATCCTTTCCGTTCCATGAATCTCCTGGCAGAAAATGCTTTCGGCCAGTTAGATCTGTTCGAGAATATTGAGATTTCAGATCCTATGACGGAAGGATGTAATGTGGAAAGCACCGGAAGTCCGGGAGAATACCGTTTCCATTATGATTACAGCTCCATGGACAATATTGTTTTCAATATCCCTGTGGAAGAAAGTGCCGATAATCTCTGCGTTTATTACGACGGAACACAGGTGGAAGAGGCCGTGGTTTCCCTTAACGGAAAAGACCTGATCACCGGAGATCTGAATGGAAAAATGATTGACTGCGGCAAGGTTGAAGCCAATTCCTGGCTGTCCGTCTTCATGAAGTTAAAAGGAGAGGAGAAAACAGGTATCGTCCGACTTTCTGCAGCTAAACTTAATAAGGAAGTAATTGACAGAATTGAAAAGGAACAGGAAGAGTCCGGATTTGTGACAAGTCGATTTACCGACTGTTCCCTGGAAGGAAAAGCCACAGTCCATAGCAGAGACAATGGCCGAAATCTTCTCTTTCTGTCTATACCCTATGATGAAGGCTGGACGGTCAAGGTCGATGGAAAGAAAGTTAAAGCTCAGGCCATCGGCAAGGCATTTCTGGGCCTGAAACTTGAGGATGGAACTCATGATATATCCTTGTCCTATGTTTCACCAGGATTCAAAACCGGTTTTGTTATCTCAGCTGTCAGTCTTATCCTGTTTTTGATTCTTCTATTAGTGAGACATATCCGAAAGAGAACCGGACGAAAGCATCAAAAATAAACCGAATAAAACCTGAAAAGTGAAAATGATTACGAAAACAGCATAGAAGGCGAACGAACAAGGAAATGCAAGCTATCGGCGGCAGAACCGGTAGCTTGCATTTTTTTGTGGTTTTCTCGTAATGAAAACAAATATTAGAAATGCTAGAAAATATTGGTAGACCGCAAAGGGGGATTGTAGTAAGATGATTCCAGGGATGACAAACCATGATACATGGAAAGGGACTTTTTTATTTGGAAATTCTTTTTGGAACCGCCAAATCGGTTCCCCCTTAAGTAAGAAAGGTAAGAAATGAAAGAAGTCCATTCGATTGCAGTAGCCGAAGGAGGCGAGTACGGACGGCGCCTGGTCCGCTACCTGGAAAATCATGTGCCCCCTTCGGTCAGGATTTACCACTATACCAGGCCGGACACTTTATTGACCATGAAAAGTGATGCAGACTATTATCTGGTGGACAGTTCCTATGCCACCGTGTCAGACAGGTTGACCGAAAGTGAGGACAATAGCATGTTCCCGATTGTGGAAAAAAGCAGACATTGGATTCTGATCACTGACGAGAAACAGGAAGGTGCCTTTTGCCGTACGGAGCCGCCGGCTAAGCTGCTGAATATGATGGGGATTACAATGGATAGAGAGTCTAATCCTGAGAAGAATATGTTGAAGACCTGCAAAATCACTGCTATTTACTCCCCGGTATATGAAGATCGACTGGCCACAATCGCCATGACTCTGATGAAGGAAGGAGATTTGTATCTGGGATTTGAAGATCTGGGACCCGGCTTCGACCATAAAGCTAATGTAGGGGATCTCTGCTATTACATTCATCTTAGAGATGATCATATCCTGGATACAATGGAGGAACTGTGCGATCATTCTACCGGCATCTACAGACTGGACTCCCCTGACTTGTTTTTCTGTCTGAAAGAACTGACCATAGAGGACTACCGATGGTTTTTCGACCGGATCAGAATGTCAAAACGGTTTGCCGGGGTTTTCCCGGGA
>CADBME010000077.1 GCA_902795715.1 uncultured Lachnospiraceae bacterium
GCCATCGTTTTCTCGATCTGAACAGCCAGACTGGAGAAAAATGAATTATCCATAGTGGGAACGATCATCCCGATATGCTTTCTTTCCAATACCGTCACCTCCTTACATCCCAGAAGTCTCACTGCCCCGGAGTCCGTCCATCATCTCCCGGTAGCTTCTTCCTTTTTGAAACAGCCCGCTGGTTCCCAGAATAAAACCATCTACGCCCATAGCAGAAAGGTCTCTTACCACTTCAGGACTGCAGTGCCCATCAATCATCAGTTTATAGCCATAATCTTTCTTCAGCTCTGCAAGCTGGCTAACTTTCTTTTTTGTAAAGTCGATAAAACCTTGCCCTGCAAATCCGGGATTCACAGTCATTACCATGACATAGTCACATAGATTCAGAATCTCAGAGATGCTGGCCACGCTGGTATCCGGATTCACAGCAATTCCTGCTGCTGCTCCCTTCTCCTTGATATGGGCCAGTGTCTTTACAACGTACCGCTCCGACTCCGGGTGAATATAAATGATATCTGCTCCGGCATCGATAAACCAATCCACTTTATTGCCTGGATTCTCTATCATGAGATGACAGTCAACCAGCTTGTCAGTATATCTTCGTATAGTAGTTACATCCATTACTCCCATCGTAAAATTCGGAACAAAGCATCCATCCATAATGTCACAATGAAATATATCTGCTCCGGCATCATCCAAAGCTCTTACTTCGTCCGCAAGATGCCCATAATTAGCACACATCATACTTGGACATAAAAGTTTTCTCATCATTTCCTCCTTGTGCAACATTGTTGCTTTTAAATGCAACATTAACGTATCATATTGCATGCAATTTGTCAACATTTTTCTGTATATACTCAACAACGTTTCTTTTTCAGTTAGATTTTCCTTCATTTCCACTTGTGATGTCCATGAAAATCCTTTATACTGAAGGGCAAGGAGGAAAATAATGCAACACAGAAAATCATTTCGGGAAATTGCAAAGGAATGTAACGTTTCAGCGGCCACCGTTTCCAGAATTGCCAACGGGATAGGCAGCTTCAAAGCAGAAACAAAAGAACTGGTTCTGTCTCATCTGCTCCGTGAAGGCTATGAAGTGAACGGGCAGGAGGACAGTCCGGAATTACGAAATGTTGCCCTGATCGCCACCGATCTTTCCAATGAAATATTCTGCAGGATCATTTCCCATATAAGAGATGATCTGATGAAAAATGACTGTCTCTTATCCATTTATGTAGAAAGAGAAAACCAGGAGTATCTGATGGATCAGCTCCTCCAGACCCGGGCCGAGGGTATCCTATTTTTGAGCAGTCCCTATCAGCCTCTTGATTACAACTCACCGATACCGGCAGTTCACATTCTGGGAAATGATCGCAGCCATATTACCTACAAAGGAAAGCGATACTCAGTCAGCTCGGATGATTACGTAGGCGGGCAGCTGGCTGCCAGGGAATTGCTGAGAAGCGGCTGTAAAAGACCACTGATTCTGAATAACCGTTATTTGCACAGTTCCATCTCACCACGGGTTCAGGGCTTTATAAACGAATTTGAAAAGGAAGGAACCAGCAGGGATGAAATCCTGATCTATGAAGCGGAACCATCCAAGTCATCCTTCAATTCTGCTAATGATGCAGTGTCCTATCTCCGTACAAGAGGAGATCGTTTTGACTGTATCTTTGCCTGCAGCGACTGGAGAGCCTACGGTGCATTGGTTGCCTTGAATAATATGCATCTTCAGGTTCCGGAACATATAAAACTCATAGGATATGACGGCATTCTGATCTCCCACTACAGCCAGCATCCCCTGACAACCATCCAGCAGAATCCGGACATGCTGGCAGCAAGCGCGGCGGCTAATCTTCTCTCTTTGATGAATGGAGAGGAAGCGGAAGAATCCACGCTGATTCCTGTACAGATACAAAAGGGAAATACCGTGTAACAGCTTTATCCTTGTGTTTTAGCAAACCATGGACAGCTTCCATCACTGCAGGACAACCATTCAATTCAGGAAAGAGAGCTTACGATGAATATCTCCGATAAAATCAGCGCTGTCATCCTCTGCGGCGGCCGCAGCTGCCGCATGGGAACCAATAAGGCAAAACTGAATACAGGCAAAGCAGGAAATATGTCTTTTCTGGAGAATCAGATTCGTAATCTTTCTTCTATTAAAGATCTCTGGCTTTCCATCGGTTCAGGTGAAAGCTATCCTGACTACCGGATTCGGAAAATCTCCGACCGTTTTCCCGATTCCGGTCCCCTGGGCGGCCTGGAAGCCTCTTTCACGGTATGCCGGCATGAAGCTGTCTTTGTTGTGCCGGTGGATATGCCCTTTGTAGATATGGAACTGGCAGTGGAATTATATAATATATATAAAGAAAGCAAGGATACCGACGCGGTTCTGGTCATCGACGGAAAAGGCAAAAAGCAGCACCTGCTGGGCTTTTACCATAGATCTTTGCTTCCCATACTGACCGAAATTCTTGAAAAGGCCTCTTCCTGTGAACACACCTTAGGAATAGCTGATTCCACTCAGCCGCCCTCTCCGGTTTCCGGGAACATAGATAAAGGGATCAGAAAAAACCAGGATCTGTGTATTAAAGGATTTCTTGAGAAAATCCGGGTCAGATATATTCCTGCCCATCAGCTGACAAAAGGCATCGAAAAGACCTTCACCTGCAACACTCCGGAAGAATACGGGCAGCTTAACACAGCCGCCCGGCCTATAGGCCAAAGCCCCCTTCTCCATACTAGAATCCCGGTTCTCTCCTTCACCGGCTGGTCCGGCAGCGGCAAGACCAGCTTCCTGGAGAAGCTCATCCCCTGCCTGACAGCCCGCCGTATGAGTGTCGCATACCTTAAGCATGACGCCCACCACTTCGAAGTGGATAAAGAAGGCAAGGACAGCTGGCGCCTGACCCGGGCCGGGACATCCATGACGGGACTTTTTTCCCAGGAAAAAGGAGTCTGGATGGAAAACCGGCCTGTGGATCTGGACCTCATGCTTGGATATGTTCATGATGCTGATCTTGTTATACTGGAAGGAGGCAGCCTGACCCCTTATCCTAAGATCCTTGTTTACCGGGAAAGCCTGGGTAAAGGCATGCGGATCGATCCCTGCTCCTGTCTGGCTGTTATCAGTGATGACCCTGTTCCAGGAGCTATTCGGCAGTTTGCTTTCAAGGATACAGAGGAAACCGCCGATTATATTCTTAATTATTGCAGATCCTTTATGAAAAAATGAAACAAGAGA
>CADBME010000078.1 GCA_902795715.1 uncultured Lachnospiraceae bacterium
GTAAAATGACATACTGCCGCCCCCGGATGGCGATAACCCTGGAGTAATTCCTCTTACCGGAATTTTGCACAGTCCCGTAAAATGTCGTGGGCAGGGCATGAATCTCTGCCTCTAAGGACTTATCCCTATGAGCTTTGGCATCAAGGCGGAGAAGATGGGATGTCCCGGGTATAGTCTCGGAAAAGAGGATGTCACAACGCCCTCCTTTACGATTGACCCTGTAATTGGTCTTAGCCGTATCCACATCCGGAATCTCCTGAATATCCAGGCGATATTCATAGTCCAGGGGTTCCACCGTCTCCACATCAGAGGAAAAGTCAATCTGACAGGCATCACCATTTCCATTTTGATAAAGGAGATAGCACTCATCCCTGCTTTTGCTGTTGTCCGCGATTCTCAGCATGGAAAAGGAATTGGTATCCGGTCTGGAAATCCTGCTTGTGTGCACAAACAAGAAGATGACAAATCCGACGGACATAAGAGGGACAATAAACCAGATCAGCTCCCTCTTTTGGATCTTGCGCAAAAAATAGTATCCGATCAGGATCAGAGCTGCTATATAGCAGAGGAAAAACATGCCATAGTAGAAAGTATCCGGCGCCAGGGAAGTCAGAAATGCATACAGGGTCCTCTCAAGGTACCACATGCGAAGCATGGACTGGTCCTCCGAAAAAGAAAAGCCGGCAGCTTCCAGAATATAGCGGAGAAGGCCTGCAGAGGCCACCCCTGCATTGTTCCAGGAGGAAAATGTCTTGTCACTGAAGCTGAAACGTGTATAATAAATCTTTCCCTCTCCCAGCTGCCTCTCATAACCGCAGCGGGCCTGAGAAAAGTTGATCCGGCTCCATGCCGGGTTCTTGGCCGTGCTCACATAATCCTGAACCAGGCTCAAGCGGGAAGCGGTGGAAATAGCTCCGGCAAAATCCAGAACCTCCTCTTTCTTTTTTCCATCTTTAAGCCCCGTCATTTGGCCGATTCCGGTCAGGGTCTCCTTGCCGGACTCGCCGGTGCCGATCAGGAGATCTCCCCCAAGCTCTATATACTCTTCCAGACAGGCCAGCTGATCCCGGGACAATTCGGATGTATCAAAATCATCAATCAGCAATCCGCCTAAAGAAAGAAGCTCCGCGCTGTCGACAGGAAAATCTTCCTTCCTGTATTCAACCAGCCTCAGCAGGCAGCCTGCCCCATCATCGCCCAGCATCAATCCGTCCAGGTAGGACAGGCGGCGGACATGATCACTGAGAACCCCCAGGTAGACAATCTGATTGGTATTTTCTTTCCTGGCCCAATCCGGCACCATGACTCTGGAAAGAAGGGGCGTCTGGTAGGAATCCATGATTTCGAAAGAGAAACAGGAAGCGGATCCCAACTGGGGTACTTTCATACTCCAATCCAAATCTTTCCCCTTCTTACAGGAAAAAGAAGACTGATAGAGAATACCATTTCCATCATCCCCCGGCAGAGTGATTCTCACAAAGCCGTCAAAATCATTTTCTGCCGATGAGACCCTGATAAAAACCGGAGAAGACTGGTTGGGTGGAATCACACCCTTGGCCCCGAATGTCACAGTGCCTTCCAGGCCGCCGCAGGAAAAGCGGTAGCGGACTCCCGTATCATCCCCATAGGTCTCTTCCTCCCACATGGCCGGCTGGCTTTTGTTCAGATTCTGGTCATGACAGGCAAAAAACCAGAAAAAAATAGCACAGAGAAGGAGAAGAATCAGCAGGACTATTCTTTTATAGTTACGAAACAGATCACTCAACATGGTCACACCAATTTATGTAAAGAATCAAAGCTTTCACTTGTCCGGATACAATCCGCTGCTTGAAAAATCTGCAGTCACAGACGACACAGTTTTTTATCCGACAGAAATTCAATGATTATTGCGTGTATAATTTCAGTATAAAAACTATCGGCTGTCAGAAGCAGCCAGAGGCAGTTCAATCTGGAAAAGGGTGCCAGACTCGTCGCTCCTGGCCCAGATCATACCCTCATGGAGATTAACAATATTCTTTGCGATCGCCAGGCCCAGTCCGGTACCGCCGGTCTTCAGTGACCTGGATCCCTCGACCCGGTAAAACTTGTCAAAAATCTTATCCAGCTGGTCGGAAGGAATCACCTTGCCATAATTTACAATAGACACATAAGCCTTGTCCCCCGCAATCCCGGTGCGGACTTCCACAAGCTTTCCGTCCGCCCCGTATTTGATGGCGTTGGAAAGGAGGTTGCCGATTGCCCTGGCCAGGAGTTCTCCATTTGCCAGAATATTCAGGGAACCCTCATAGAAATCGGTCTGACAAGTCAGACCGTTATCCATAAAAGCGGGATAGAATTCATCCACCAGCTGCGGAACGAAAAGGTTCAGATCAATAATCTCTTTTTTGATCCTGACCTTATCCTTATCATAGCGCGTGTAATCAAAGAGGTCCTTGACCAGGGTCTCCAGCTGCCTGGCTTTGACCGTAACGATGCCCAGATATTTCTGCTTCTGGTCCTGTGTCAAGAGGTCTCCCTGGGACAAAAGATCCAGATAACCCAGAATAGAAGTAAGGGGAGTCCTCAGGTCA
>CADBME010000079.1 GCA_902795715.1 uncultured Lachnospiraceae bacterium
CATTCATCAAATCTTATACCTCATAATACAACGAAAATCAGATGGCTACAAGGAATTCTCTCCCTGAATCCAAATGAAGGAGAGAGAAATTCCTTCCCTTGACACTGATGGATTCCACATGATAATTTATGGAATCATATGAGGTTTTACAAATATGTTTTTCTTCTCTATTGAGAAGGAAATATCAATCTATATCTGATGGGAGGTACTGAGGAGAGAAAAATGAAATACTTGAAAATGACGATTATTAAAAAAAGAAGGACTTTGCGCTTCTTATTGACATTATTTCTTCTTCTGTCCATAGTCGTTTTTTTCTGTCTTTGGTTATCAGGCAAAGAGAAGGCTCAACAGAATGCCTCAAGTGGACCTTCTGCCTCTTCCTCTTCAGGATGTAAGCTGGAAGACATACCTGACTATCAGGGAGAGGCTTATGTTGTAATCAACGAGAACAGGCCTTCCTTCTCTGAAAAAGATTTTACGACCAGTCCTTTTGAACATTACAGCAACCTGGATTCACTCGGGAGATGCAGTACGGCCTATGCCAATGTCTGCCCTGAAACTTTGCCCAAGGAAGAGAGGGGCGCAATCGGTGAGGTCCATCCATCCGGCTGGCAGATTGCCAACTACCATGACCTTATCGAAGATAATTATCTTTACAATCGCTGCCATCTGATCGCTTTCTCTCTGACCGGCCAAAATGCCAACGAAAAAAACCTGATTACCGGGACAAGGTATCTGAACACGGAAGGCATGCAGCCTTTTGAGCTTGAAGTCCTTGAGTATGTCCGTTCTACAGGGAATCATGTATTATACAGGGTAACTCCCCTCTTTAACGAAGATGATCTTGTAGCAGCCGGAGTCGAAATGGAAGGAATGTCTGTCGAAGATCGGGGAGAAGGGATTTCCTTTCATATCTTTGCCTACAATGTCCAACCTGGCGTAATCATCAACTATAAAAACGGCGATAACAAAAGAGATCCGGACTATCAGACTGCAGATCATGACTATACGAATCATCAGGCGAAAGACGATTCCTCCGAAGATGAAGACAGCGTAAATGAACCTGTCAATTCCTCTGTATCCTACATCCTGAACAGGAACACCCACAAATTCCATAAACCCTCCTGTCCCTCTGTCTCTGATATAAAAGACAAGAATAAGATAAGCTCAGAAGAGAGCAGAGAAAAAATCATGGAAGAGGGCTATGAACCCTGCGGGCAGTGCAAACCATGAACTACTGCCTCTTACCGCATAAAAACAGCTCCCGACCGGAAATGCTTCACTTTGATGTGCTGGTCCGGCCGGGAGCTTTCTTATTTTTTTTAATTATTAGCTGCCGACAAACAGGCGGCTCATATTATGAGGTAAAGGTCAAAAGCAATACCCCTTATGCTTTCAGCGTCTTACAGGCAACCAGGCTGATACCGGTTCCGGCTAGATCCGCTAAAAGGACGTCTCCCATGGTAACGGGATGGTCAATGGTCAGACGGTTGATCTCTTCCATAGCCTGGCTCATCTTCAATTTGGAAATCGGCTCCCTGGTTTTTACCGGGATAAGATGCTCCTTTCCATTTAACATCACATAAACCGTACTGGTCAGTGTTCTGACCGGATCAGTCCATTCACCCTGGGCAAATTTTTCTCCGCGGGGGCAATTATTACCCTGAACGCTGGCAATGTTGCCATTGTCATCGATGGTGACCAGAAGGGCGCACCCGGAAGGACAGGTTGTACAACACATGGTTACTTCTCGCATGATAACGTTCCTCCTCTTCCACTTCCTTATTCTGTTTCCTCGACCGTCACAACAATATCCCTGGTGGGATCCTCAATGGATGAAGTGCGGATCTTGACATTTTCCATGATACTTGGTACGAATTTCCTGGCTTTTTTGGTCTCAAACAGAACCTGGTCTCCTGAACAGATACGGATCTTACCACTATCCAGCGGGCGACCGACACGGAATTTAATCTTGACCATATCTGCAGCTTCCGGATGAATCACGGAGGGAACCGTATAGCGGACCAGTCCTTGAGCCTGCACCTGGATTGGGGGATGTGCGGACCCGTCCTTGTCTTCTGCTTTTTCCCCGGCAGCAAACAGGGCTGCACAGGTTCCGGCATCTTCCGCTTCCTGGGTTACCTGGTCAACCAGATCATGAACATGGAGTACATTGCCGCAGGCAAAGATTCCCGGTACGCTGGTCTGGAGTGATTCGTCAACCATTGGCCCATTCGTAACAGGGTTCAGTTCGACACCTGCCTGTTTGGACAGTTCATTTTCCGGAATCAGTCCGACAGAGAGAAGAAGAGTGTCGCAGGGGATAATTTCCTCTGTTCCCGGAATAGGTTTGAGATTCTCGTCCACAGCGCTTACTTCGACGGCCTGTAATCTTTTTAATCCGATAATGTTGGTCACGGTTGTGCTCAGATGAAGAGGAATCCCGAAGTCATCCAGACAATTTTTGATATTTCGAAGTAAGCCGTTTGCGTATGGCATGACTTCATATACGCCAAGAACCTTGATCCCTTCCAGGGTAAGCCTCCTGGCCATGATCAGTCCGATATCGCCGGAACCGAGGATAACAACCCGGTTTCCCGGACGGAAGTTTTCCATGTTCATATATCTCTGGGCCAGGCCGGCGGTAAAGACACCGGCCGGTCTGGTTCCCGGTATCCGGATCTGGCTTCGTGTTCTCTCCCGGCAGCCCATGGCCAGGACAATAGAACCTGCTTCAAAAACAAGCATTCCCTCCGGGCTCATGGCAATTACCTGGCGGTCTGATGTGACATCAATGACCATGGTCTCCAGGAAACATTCAATGTCGGTCTCCTCCACCATGTCAAGGTATATCTGGGCATATTCCGGTCCGGTCAGCTCCTCTTTGAAAACATGGAGTCCGAAACCACTGTGGATACACTGATTCAAAATACCGCCCAGCTCGTCATTTCTTTCCAGGATTGCAACCTTTTCTGCCTTCTCTCTGGCCTTGAGGGCAGCTGCCAGACCGGCGGGACCACCGCCTACCACAACGACATCATATTGTAAAGAACGCATGATCTCACCTCATTCCTTTCAGCTTGCCATAAAGTACCTGAGCTTCTTTTTCTTCAAATCGCACTTCTTCCTCGGGAATTCCCAGTTCTCTGGCAAGGATGTGCATTACTCTGAACTGGCAGAATCCGCTCTGACATCTTCCCATGCCGGCACGGGTCCTTCTCTTGACTCCTTCCACGGTTCTGGCGCCCAGCGGCTGGTGGATAGCTGCGATAATTTCTCCTTCCGGAACGGTCTCACAGCGGCATACAATCCTTCCCCAGGAAGGATCCTTCCGGATCATTTCATCCTTCTCTTCCAGGCTCATATCGGAAAAATCCGGAATCGGCTCACGGTAAGGATCGTAATCTTTTTTCATCTTTAGATCGCATCCGGCATCGGCCAGGATATCTCTTACATATTCAGCTACCCCGGGAGCTGCTCCGATTCCCGGAGATTGAATGCCGGCTGCGTGGATAAAGCCTTTGCAGGTTTCCGACTCCCGGATATAGAAGTCATTGTCATTATCCAGACATACAGGTCTCTGACCGGCAAAGGTTCTGATGATATAGCGGGGATCGAAGTCCGGCAGCAGTTTTTTAGCTCCTACGATCAGTTCTTCCACACCTAAAGCATCGTTGGTTGAATCGTATTTGTCATCCCGCATGGTCGCGGTAGAGCCCAGGATAAAATTGCCGGATACAGATGGAATCAAGGCAATACCCTTAGTAGCCGGACCGGGGCAGGGGAACATGACCGTATGAATAGGAAGGACCTTATCAATGATACAGAGGTTTCCGTGTCTTCCCTGCATTTTGAACTCATGGATACCGGCCATGGCCGCTACATCGTCTGCGTGGACACCGGCAGCATTGATGATAAAACGAGTTTCATAGACATGATCCTGGGTGTAGACAAGGAAATCCTGATCAGCTCGTTTTTCAATCTTACGTACCTGCTGGTTGAGGCCAAGGTCGGTGCCGTTTTGCATGGCATTTTCCATAAAGGCGATGGCAACCTCAAAAGCATCCACCATGTTGGTGGAGTGAGCAAGCAGGGCGCCAAGAGCTTCCGGATTGATATGGGGCTCCCGGTTCCTGAGCTGCTCCTGATTGAGCCTCTCCACTTCCTCCACCCCGTTGATCCTGGCATTATCCATCAGCTCGTCAACCTTCTTCAGATCCCGGTCTGAATAAGCGACAACCAGAGTTCCCGTATTGCGGATTTTGAATCCGAGCTCCTTTGCCAGACGAGGATACATCCTTGCTCCCGGAGGGTTGATCTTAGCTTTCAGGGTTCCCGGATGGGGATCATAACCCGGATGACAAACCGCACCATTCTGCTTGGTAGCCCGAAATGCCACATCTGTTCCCTCCTCGAGAAGGATTGTCCTCAGCTGATACTGAGCAAGGCAATGAGCAATCGCGGTTCCGGTAATACCGCCGCCTATGATGACAACATCATACTTCATGTCAATCTACATCCTTTCTAAAAATGCATAAGGTTTCTTGTTTACCTGGTTAAACCACAGATTCATGGACTGCTTCCCGCCATCTTGTCTCAAGTGACATTTTCTCTGATAATAATTACCATTCCACTTAAATATGCTGGTATGAAAGAAGTCCCGGGAATCGGTGCCGGATAAAAAATGCCCCACTGATAAAGCCATAAAGAAATAGCTTTTATGGCTTTATCAATGGGACACAACCTTCTCTACCCGGAAAATATTTTGTTATATTAAATATATCGAATTAATAAACATCTGTCAAGAAAAAAGGCTTGATTTACGGCTTGAAACAGACTTTAAAGGTCTTGTAAATGATATATCAAGGGATCGCCAAAAGGACTTTTCATGCTCCTATTGACGAACCGGCCGCCCGGAGTCTACAATATCCTTAGTTGAATATCTCTTATTTTAATCGTTTTCAAACAGGTGACGCCATGCCATTTACCATTATTCGTAACGACATTACAAAAGTTCATGCCGATGCCATCGTTAACACGGCCAACCCAAAACCCATCTGCGGCGGAGGCACAGACAGTGCCATCTACCGTGCCGCCGGACCTGTCAAACTTCTGGAAGAAAGGAAGAAGATCGGCTATATCCCTATCGGAGAGGTAGCCGTGACAAAGGCCTTCGCCCTTCCTGCCCGCTATATCATCCACACGGTTGGTCCGGTCTGGATCGATGGTAATCACGGAGAATTTGACGATCTTGCATCCTGTTACCGGAAATCTCTTCTGATTGCCGAACAGCTTGGCTGTAAGACCATCGCCTTTCCCCTTATTTCAACCGGAACCTACGGATTTCCAAAGGAAAAAGCTCTGTCCATCGCACTTGATGAGATCCGGCATTTCCTGGAAGACTCGGACAATGAAATGCAAATCATTCTGGTTGTCTTTGACAAGAAATCCTTTGACATTTCTTCCGGCCTGATTTCTGACATTAATCAGTTTATCGATGACCACTATGTGGGAAGGGCTGAGGCCTTAGAATATAGATATGGCCGGCAGGAGCAGCGGTCTGGCCGGTTTACGTCAGAAATGGATGAAGAAGACACACTTCAACTTCATCCTATGAATGCCCCGTCGGCAGGCTATTTTTCCACCACAGAACATCTGGAAGATGTCATGAAAAAACTGGAAGAAAGCTTTTCCACCCATCTGCTGAAGCTGATTGACGAGCGGGGCTACACCGATGTGGAAGTTTACAAGAAAGCCAACCTGGATCGTAAGCTCTTTTCCAAAATTCGCTGCAATAAAAACTATATTCCCAAAAAGAAAACCGCCTTGGCACTGGCCATAGCCCTGGAATTAAACCTGGATGAGACCACGGACCTTCTGGGCCGGGCCGGTATTGCCCTGTCCCCGAGCAGCAAGTCAGATCTGATCGTGGAATACTGTATAGCCCATAAGATATTTAGTATTTACGATATAAATGCTCTGCTCTTCGAATACGACCAGCCCTGCCTGGGCGGCCAGTAAGTCAGCGCTTACGGTCTATCCTTCCGGCTTCAATACGATTTCAATCCTCTGTGTCTTAACCTGCTTATCTTCCTCTTTTTTGTCGCTCTGCAAGCGACCCCTTTTATATAAGAATCCTGTATCCTTACGACAACAGACAAACAACTCCGGGCAGAAATCCTGATTTGTATTCAGATACCAGGCCTGCCGGGATATCCCCGTCTCCCGCTTCCGAATGCAGAAGATGGGTGGGGACCTTTAAGATAGATTAAGGAGGATTCTTATTATGAAAAAAGGTTTAACTGAATTGGTTATGATTCTTGATCGCAGCGGATCCATGCAGGGACTCGAGGCCGATACCATCGGCGGTTTCAACAGCATGATCGAAAAACAAAAAAATGAAGAGGGCGAGGCCCTGGTTTCGGTAGTTCTCTTTGATGATGAGATGGATGTAATCTATGACCGGGCAGACATTCAGAAGGTGGAACCCATGACAGACAAACAGTATTATGTCCGGGGATGTACAGCCCTCCTTGATGCCATCGGGGGAGCCATCCACCATATCGGAAATGTCCACAAATACGCCAGGCAAGAAGATGTTCCGGAAAAAACGCTTTTTATCATCACCACGGACGGGATGGAAAACGCAAGCTCACGCTACTCCTATGACCGTGTCAGAAAAATGATAGAAAGACAGAAAAAGGATTATCACTGGGATTTCATCTTCCTGGGAGCCAATATCGACGCAGTTGAGGTAGCCGGAAGATTCGGTATCAACCGCCACCATGCCGTAAATTATGAAAATGATCAAGAAGGGACCCGACTGAATTACGAGGTGATGTCAAAGGTTGTAAGCCGTGCCCGGGCCTGTGAATCCGCTCCGGCCATGCAGGCTATGTTTGAGGACGATCAGGTTCTGGAGCCCATCCGGAGCGATTACAAAAAAAGACATCAGACCAAAAGAAGAAGCTGGTTCCACAAGCAATAATACTTCCATACAAATTCCTTTTGACGAATCCCCGGGAGCAGCCCGATGTCCTTGAGCCATTTCCCCTGGGACATCAGCTCACGGTCGTCACCTGATTCCGCATTTTGGGAGGTTTCGGTTTCTATGAGTCTGTATGCAATTGGTGATCTGCACCTGCATTTTCAAGCCCAATTAAAAGCACCCGGCCAGATTCATGGCCGGGTTTGGAGAAAACACGAGCAAAGATTTGTCAAAAACTGCAGCCGTCTTCTGACCGAAGAAGACACTCTGGTTCTGGTCGGAGACCACAGTTGGGGAAGAAAACTTAGCGAGAGCGAAAAGGATCTTCAATACATCATGGATCTTCCGGGTCGGAAGATTCTCACCCGGGGCAACCACGACATGTTCTGGGATGCCAATAAAACCGGAAAACTGAACGAACAGTTTGCAGACCGACTCCATTTTCTTCAAGGCAACTACTATACTTATCAGGATTACGCCCTGACCGGAACCAAAGGATTTACCTTTGAAGGTCCCTACTACCTGAATAGCAGAGGGCAGATCACGGGCTGGGACGAAGAGAAGGAAGAACATGCAAAGAAACTGATCAGGAGGGAAGCATCCAGACTTCGGACTTCCCTCGACGCTGCCAGGAAAGACGGTTACCGCCGTTTTATCATCTTTCTCCACTATCCCCCCACCAGTATCCTTGAAAAAGAAAGTCCTTTTACTGATATCGCAGAAGAATACGGGGCAGAGCAGGTAATCTACGCCCACTGTCACGGAGAAAGCCGTTTCCATGACAGTATTATGGGCATGCACCGGGGCAGCCTGTACAGTCTGGTATCCGGTGATTACCTGGAATGGATCCCCCTGAAGATACTTGGCTAAAGTGGGACAATGGGGACGTTTCATATCGTCCCACTTTGTTAAAACTGATACAAAGTGGGACGATATGAAACGTCCCCATTGTCCCACTTTCTACAGATCGTAGTATTTGGCAAATTCAGCCGGGTGAGGTATCCTCATTATCTCTTCCACGTCTCTTCTCTTTCGATTGATATGCTGGGCCAGAAGTCTTTTGGGAAAGACTCCGCCGGCTGTCAGATAATCCTGATCTTTTTCCAGGGCATCAAGGGCCTGATCCAGATGGGTCGGGAGTCCTGTGATCTTGGCTTTTTCTTCTTCCGGCAAGTCATAGAGATTAAAATCATAGGGGCCCCATCCCATTTCTTTAGGATCGATTTCATTCCGGATTCCGTCTATACCTGCCATAAGTATCGCTGCAAATGCATAATAGGGGTTGCAGGATGCATCCGGGTTACGAAGTTCGAATCGTTTGGCCATGGGAGATTTGGCATAAGCGGGTATGCGGACAACCGCACTCCGGTTTGCCATTGCATAGCCGATGGTTACAGGGGCTTCGAAGCCTGGCACCAGTCTCTTGTAGGAGTTGGTAGAGGGATTGGTGATTGCGCACAGGGAAGCGGCGTGCTTTAGGAGTCCGCCTATGAAATAATGTGCTGTCCGGCTCAAACCGGCATAGCCTTCCGGATCATAAAAAACGGGTTCTCCGTCTTTTACCAGAAGCATGTGTACATGCATGCCATTGCCTGCTTCATCGGCCAGGGGCTTGGGCATAAATGTTGCCGTACATTGATGGCGGACGGCTTCGTTTTTTATGATATATTTGGCCGCCAAAGTCTGGTCTGCCATGGAAAGCATGTCACCGAGCTCTACTTCGATCTCCATCTGACCGCTGCTACCCACTTCATGGTGATGGTATTTTACCTCAATCCCCCAATCTTTCATGGCCAGACACATCTTACTGCGCAGGTCATTGTGGATGTCCATGGGCAAGCTGGCGTGATATCCTGTCCCCGGAGCCAGCTGATAGCCGTTATTGTTCTCTTCTGTCCCGGATGCCCAGGCTGTCTGTCTGGTATGAATATGAGAAAATGTAATTCCCGGTGTGACCTCATAGCTGACCCGATCAAAAATATGGAACTCGTATTCCGGTCCGATCAGCATTTCATCTGCAATTCCCAGCTCCCTCATATAATCAAGGGCCCGGATAGCCACGTTTCTGGGGTATTGGTCAAAAGGCCGGTTACTGGGGTGGTCGATTACCTTGACGTCCCCGATCATGGTAAGTGTGGGAACATGGGCATAGGAATCAATTACGGCTGACTCCAGGACAGGTACAAATACCATATCACTGTTTTCCACAGCTGCATATCCGTAATTGGATCCGTCAAAGCCGATTCCCGATTCCATCAGGTCGGGAACAAAGCGCTCAGCCGGAATGCTCAAATGTCTCCATCGTCCGTCTACGTCAGTCAGCTTAAAATCAACAATCTGAATCTGATGTTCTTTGATCAGGGCCAGAATATCCTCGACTTTCATATCCTTTTTCATATCAATTACCTCCTTAGGGGTTTTCATTCTTTTTCAAATACCGCTTTTACCCTGATGTCTCCCTTGAAAGTCAGCTCGGTTTCATCCTTATTTTCATCGGAAAAGCTTCCTTGTCCTTCCTCAAGTTCCCAGCGGATAAAACGGAAGCCTTCCTCCGGCATAGCCCTTAGGGTCACGGGATAATCAGTATAATAGCTGCCTGTCCATTCTCCTGGCCCTCCTGCGTCGCTCTCTTTTTTATCAGCGGGCTGACCGGTCTGAGAACCAACTGTTTTTTTCTCTCTTTTATCACCGGTCTGTGTGCCATCTGTATTCTTCTCAGCCTTTTGATTTCCCCCGGTCTCTTCACTATCTGCAGATCCTTTTTCATGATCAGTAGTCAAAAGTTCCGGCTTGATGGTATTGATTATGATCCCGCCCATGTTTCTGTCCTCAATGCAAAGGGTTACTTTCGCCGCTTTTCCTTTCAGCTGAAAATAGTCTGCCATGTAAGCAGGAGCAATCTGGTACCTGTCATGGAAATATTGAGTGATGGTATCGCAGGTTCTTGTCAGTTCGGATGAAGAGGCAGTTATCTGTCCGGGAATATCTCCATCTTGGGGATAGCGGAGATTGTCAATCATCCCGGCAGTTCCGTACTTTTTCTTAAACTCATCCATCTCCTCTTTTACCCGGTCCGGATGAAAAACTTCGTTGGCCAGGTCCATAAAAACTGCGCAAAAACGTGCGCGGAAGCGGGGACTCTTCATCAGATAGGGAAAGAGTTCATCATTTTCCAGAGAGTATCTTTTTATCAGGCGAGGCGAGGTAAATGTATTGACATCGACCATAGAAATAGCACGGTCACCTGCCCCCGAATCCATATCGTAGATCAGCCAGTGCCACTGATAATCCGAATAGAGCATAATCTGATTTTTAAAATAACTCCAGTCCTGGTCTCCTGTGTAGATCCTGCCGGCATAGGCTCTTATGTAGCTGTCCATATCCATCATGCGGCAGAGCTTGTCGTAGTTTTTATCTTTGGTCAGATCTTTATTCCAGGCAAAGTCCCGAACATCACGGAAGGAGGTTTTCACCACATCCGGATCTCCGTTCTTGATATCAAAACCCGTGGAAGTTCCCTTGGCCAGACTGTAGTCCTCCTTGTCAAGATTGAAGTGAGTATGCATGTATTCATCACTGACATACCTCTCCTGAATAGCATAAAGCCCCCAGTATTCTCCGTCAAGGAAGAGCTGAATCATGGAATAATCCTGGCTGGGTATGGAATCCGTCCACATTTTTTTAGAAAAGTAGTAATTGCGGACATCGTCTCCTTTCATAAGAGTGACCTTGTCCGATAAGAGGCCGGTATCAAAAAAGGATGCCTGGAAAACATTATGTCCGTCGTATTCCTTTCTGGCATAGAGGTTAAACGATTTCCTGGCTCCGTTCACTCTGGACGTATTGCCATGAAGCCGTATACCGGCTTCCTGGGAAAAAAGCAGATGCCCGTCCTCCGGACTGAAGTAGTCCATATGGATGGCCCTTTCCCATTCCCTGCCTCTGCCCCGGAATGAATTACAGTACTGCCTGGATATATAGGGATTGGTCAGCCTCTGGGCATTGTCACTGAGAAGCATGGCATCATAGCGGGATCCGTTGACCATAATTCCCTTTTCCGATCCGAAAAGGTCATCCGGATCCGCCACTATGGAGAGGGTTGGGATTCCTTTATAAGCTTCTTTTTCCTGATACCTGATAAAATAAGTGGCAGTGGTGACATCACTACGGTTTCCCTCTTCGTCAATTGCAGCAGCTTTTACTACCGCACATTTATCTACTTCCCCTTCCGGCAGTCGATAGCGGCAATACCAGTCTCCCTCCTTATCCTCCACCCGGGGTTTGGAATCGGATGTGTAGCCATAATAATAGGGGGCAAAATCCTTTCGGATGGAGTACCTGCTTTCCTTGGCGATAATTTTTTTTATGGAAATCTTTTTTTTATATTCTGTAGAATTCTCATCCGGATCGGATCCGTCCGTGGTATAAAAAATCCGGCTTCCTTCCTGAGCCTTTATGATCAGTTTAAAACTCTTATCATAAAAACCACTTTCGTGAGAAAATGAAGGAGCCTCCACAAGTCGGACTTCATGGGCATTTTCATTGGTCTCCCCCGGAGTAGGAGTCAATGCTTTCCCTTTCTTGCCCCCGTCTTCCATCCGGCCGCAGCTTATTTCCTTCCTGACCCATAAAGGCATTTCAAACTCGTCCAGAATACGGCCATCGCCAACCAGATAGAGAGTTTCGGAAGGAGATATGGTAAATGTATCCAGATCAGCCAGATAGAATCCCCCTGCCTTAATCACAGCATCCTCAGGAAAGCCGTAACGGAAAAGTTTATTTTTTTTATCGGTCAGAAAAGCATTTTTCAAGGAAATATCCCGGTCAGAACTATTGTAAAGTTCTGCCCAGGATCCCTTTTTTGAACCGTCATTTCCCATTTCATTGATGACCACCGGGCTCTCCTCTTTATCTGCTAATTCCGTCAGGGAGGAATCTTTTTCTCCGGTATCGATGTCAAACACTTTATTCTTCTGGCGAATATGAATATGGTTTTGGTCCAGAGTCATTTCCAGACTGCCCTGTCTTGTTAGAAAGACATCTACATCCCTGTCTTCGAGAAGATCCACCAGGGAATCCTTTTCCGGTTCCTTGCGGGAGGAAGTGATCACTGCGGCCCGGGGAACAAAGTAATCCAGCATTCCCTCCATGTTTTTTTTATCTCTGCCGTGATGGGGTACTTTGAGGAAATGGTAGGCGGTCCCGTCATATTGTTTTTCATAAAACTGTTCCAGACGTTCTTTCCTGGCATCCCCTGCAAAAAGAAGAGCCCCGGATCCGTATTGCATACTTGTGATTAGAGACAGATTGTTATCCTCATCTTTATCAAAAGCAAGACCAGTCGGAGGATAGATGGTAAAGGAGGCGCCCATGCACTCAAAACGGACCGTTTCCGTCAGAGGAACCTGGCGGGTAGCGGATTCTTCCAGGCTCTTTTCCAGGGCTTCATACTCCGGACTGTCTTCATCACCGACGCTTGTATAACATATTTTTACAGGGTATTTTTTAAGAAGGGCCGGAGCTCCACCGATATGGTCCTTGTCAAA
>CADBME010000080.1 GCA_902795715.1 uncultured Lachnospiraceae bacterium
CACTGCCCAGTACATAGGATTCAGCCCTCAGAGGGGACAGAGAGATCCTGTCTCCGATCATAAGGACAAAGGCCAGAAGAAGAATCCGGACCAGGATTCTTTGACCGCATGCTTTTTGCTTTATCATTTCATTCTCCTCTTTTCTCCTAAGATTATTATGGTTTCCGGGCCCGGGCAGCAAAAATCCGTCTCCAAAAAAGCCTGGCTTCCAGTGTCCGGCAAGCCCTGCAAAAAATGACAGGCACAAATTGAAAATATTGTATCGCGGAAAAAATGATCGTGAATGATCAGTGAAAATGACATAATAGGGAAATGAATCCTGGGAAATTCCAACAAAGTGATTATAGCACAATCTTTCCTGTTTTCCTAATTAAAAATCCTTAAAATACTGAATATTTCTGCATTTGATCTTTCCCGGATAATTCCCGGGCATTTTCTTAAAACGGCAGGAATGCCCGCTTCCTCTTCCTTCCAATTATTTTTGCAGCCCGCAGCCTGGTTTTTCAGTACATCCCCGGGACCTGGAAAATAATATTTATTATTTCAAAAAGAACCTCCTGCCCTGAAAATAGGCAGAAGAAGACAAAAAAAAGAGTTAAAACAAAGGATAATATATGCTATAGTAAAAATGACAATCTTTGTAACAACAACATATTTTGGAGAATATGGAATTGGAGGCTAATATGTTTCAAGAATTAGAACAGGGTTTAAAAGAAAAATTTCCAACGATCGTCTACCCGGAAGGAACAGACTACCGCATCCAGCAGGCAGCCGAAAAACTGAGCAGGAATGATATTGTCCATGTCATCCTTCTGGGCAATCCGGAAGAGATAAAGGCTGCCGCAGAGGAACACGGCTACGACATCAACAAATGTGAGATCATCGATCCCGAAAATTATGATGACATCGAGAACATGGTCCAGACCATGGTTGCCCTGAGAAAGGGCAAGATGACGGAAGACCAGGTAAGGGCTAACCTGAAGAAGACCAACTATTTCGGGACCATGCTGGTCAAGATGGGCAAGGCAGACTGCCTTCTGGGCGGAGCCACCTACTCTACGGCAGATACGGTCCGTCCGGCTCTGCAGCTGATCAAGACCAAGCCCGGCAACAAGATCGTAAGCTCCTCCTTCATCATGATCAAGGGCCAGAAGAAATTATGTTTCTCGGACTGCGCGATCAATATCAAGCCCAATGTGGAAGAGCTGGCTGAGATTGCCATTGAAAGTGCCAAGACAGCCGATACCTTCGGCATCGTTCCCCGTGTTGCCATGCTTTCCTACTCCACTCTTGGATCAGGCAAAGGCGAGGACGTGACAAAGATGGCAGAGGCTACCGCCAGGGTCAGGGAGCTTGCTCCTGATCTTTATGTGGAAGGTGAGATTCAGTTTGACGCCGCCATTGACATGGCTGTCGGCAAGCTTAAAGCACCGGGTTCCAAGGTGGCAGGCCGGGCCAATGTTTTCATTTTCCCGGATATTAATGCCGGCAATATCGCCTACAAAGTGGCAGCCCGTCTGGCAGGCTACGAGGCCATCGGCCCCGTACTTCAGGGATTGAATGCTCCTGTCAATGATTTAAGCCGTGGCTGTAATGCCGACGAGGTCTACAAGATGTCCCTTGTCACTGCTGCCTTAAGCTGACAGAAACTCATGCAAAAGAACATATAACCAAAAAATCTAAAAGACCATGATGAACTTTGAAACCCGGCATAGGAATCCGGTCCCCTCATCATGGTCTTTTTCATGGTCTTTTTTCATGTTTCTCTTGATGCCGGACTCCTTTGCAAGTCCGGCTCCTTAATATATCTTTTTCTGGTAGTGGTAACAGATCCTTCCCTCTTTCAGACTGCCATCTTCCCAGATGCCTTCCTTATAGATCTGCCAGCCATCATCCCCGGTCTCCTCCGCCGGCAGCCTGGCAAATCCTCTCACCATCTTTCCATCCTCGAAATCCGCATCACAAAGCAGGTTCCCTTCCGGATTCCTTACCGTATAATGATTATCCTTCCAGTCAAAAGAATCCAGGCCATTGCGGTAGCGCCTGTGGAAACCCATGCGGAACTTCCTTCCGGTCAGCTGGTGAAAAAGATCAAGCACATCCTTTGAAAGTATGGATCCGTAGCGGATACCTTCTTTATGAAGCTCTTTTCCATAATAGGGATAGAAGGGCATCATGGAATCAAAAAGCAGCTGCTCCAGGTCTGTGTCCTCTCCAGCCCCGACCCTGATCCGGTCCTCTTGCTTCTCAAAGCAGACAGCATCCCTGAAGGAAGAAAGGATCTGCTTCTGCCGGTCCTGGAGACCCTGAAGAATCTCTTCATAATACTTGTCCACTGAAAGGGAAAGACTCCCAAGCTCCTTAAGCTGTCCCAGTTCTCCCTGGACCCAGCTGTTACTGACCAGTCTGAGGCCCTTATTGATACAATCATAGATTTCTGAGGCCGCTTCCTCTTTCTCTGTCCTGACGGGGCGGGGTCTGGCATTTTTCTTCATGCCGGTCTCCGTCTCCTGCCCGGTCCGGGCTTCCCGTCTCTGATCATGGTCCGCCTCCCCGGCTGGGGCCCGGTCTTTGGCTTGTCTGCCAGACCGGTCTTGCGCCCGGCTCCCGGCCTGGTTCCCATCATTAATTCCAATCCGGTCTTCAGCCCTTCCTCCGGCTGAAAGAATCTCTTTGCCGGACGGGTTCTCAGAGGCCTGACCCGCTGACGTCTGTCCGCCAGGTCCTGTCTGTCTCGGGGACCCGGATCCCCCCCTGACCATACTTCCCGCTTTTTTCTCTGCCGCTCCGGCCGGATCCTCTTTTCTTTTTGACAGAAACAGCAGACACAAAACCGCCAGAAGCAAAA
>CADBME010000081.1 GCA_902795715.1 uncultured Lachnospiraceae bacterium
GCGAAGACAAGATCAGTGTCACCAAACCGGCTCCATTTGACGGAAAAGGCCAGATTACGGTAAGAAGTCTTTTGAATGGTCCTGAGGAGATGGAGAATAAAGGTCGTGTTTTCGGACATACTACGGTCTATCCCGGAAGCAGTGTCGGTCTTCATACTCACAAAGGCGATTCGGAAACTTATTACATTCTTTCAGGACATGGCAAGTACAATGACAATGGCACGATCTACGATGTTCAGCCCGGAGACGTATATTATTGCGGCGACGGTGAATGTCATTCCATCGAGGCAGTTGACGAACCGATCGAGATGATTGCCCTGATTCTATATACCACTTAATAATCAGTCTGTTATAAAAAGGAGAAAGCGAACCATGGATGTTTTGAATTACGAAGTATTGAAAAATTCCGGTTATGAGGGATACATTCTGGAGAAGGCACCGGAGAAGGTCATGCAGTTTGGCGAAGGTAATTTTCTCCGTGCATTCGTGGATTACTGGTTCGATGTATCCAATGAAAAAGTCGGCTGGAACGGAAAATGTGTTCTGATTCAACCAATTAAGCCTGGCCTGGCTGAAATGATTAATAAACAGGAAGGACTCTATACCCTCTATCTGCGTGGACGTGAGAATGGGGAGAAAGTTGACAAAAAGCGGGTCATTTCATCGGTTTCCCGCTGTCTTAACCCCTATGAGGAATCTGATTTTGAGGCCATGATGGATCTTGCAAGATCCGATGATCTTGAATATATCGTTTCCAATACGACAGAGGCCGGTATCGTTTATGATCCGGCATGCAAGCTTGATGACAAGCCGGCGAATTCCTTTCCCGGCAAACTGACACAGGTCCTTTTTGAGCGCTATAAAGCCGGCAAGGGGGGACTTGTCATTCTTTCCTGTGAGCTTATTGATAACAATGGCAAAGAGCTGCTTCGCTGCGTGAATCAGTATATTGACCAGTGGGAGCTCCCGGAAGATTTTAAAGCCTATGTCAACGACAAATGTACATTCTGTTCTACCCTGGTTGACCGAATTGTCCCCGGCCGCATCCGCGACCCGGAGGAGGTTGCCCGACTTGAGCAGGAGAACGGCTATGCAGATCCCCTTCTGGTGGTAGGCGAAGTTTTCGGTGTCTGGAATATTGAAGGACCCGAGTGGCTGGAAGAACAGCTTCCATTTAAGAAAGCCGGCCTCAATTGCCCTGTCGTTCCCGATGTAACACCTTACAAGAAGAGAAAGGTCCGCATCCTGAACGGAGCCCACACCGGTTTCGTCCTCGGTGCTTATCTTGCCGGTTTTGACATTGTCCGTGACTGTATGGAGAATGAGACAGTCCTGGCTTTCATGAACAAGATGCTCTACGATGAAGTCATTCCAACTCTTCCTTTGGAAAAGGATGACCTTATGTCCTTTGCAGCAGCTGTTCAGGACCGTTTTAACAACCCCTTCGTCAATCATGAGCTTTTGACCATCTCTCTGAACTCGACCGCCAAGTGGAAGGCAAGAAACTTCCCCAGTCTGGAAGAATACCTGGAGAAAACCGGACAATTGCCCGCTTGCCTGACTACAAGTTTTGCTGCATATATGGCCTTCTATTCCAGTGATATCCAGGAACTGACTGATGATGGTCTGGTCTGCAGAAGACCAAAGGGCAATACTTATACGATTTCTGATGATCGTTGGGTACTGGAGTTCTATTATGATCACAAAGATGACGATGCGGCTGCCCTGGCCCATGCTGTGATGACCAATGAGAAGATGTGGGGACAGGATCTGACCGCCATCAGGGGATTCGAAGCCGAGGCAGCAAAGATTCTTGATCTCATCCGTAAAGAGGGTGCTCTCAAGGCCTATGCGGACTGTCTGTAAATAACTGTCTGTAATGATAAGGGAGGAAAATATGCCCACATTTATTCAGATCAATGATATTGACAATGTAGCAGTTGCTCTCCATCCTGCCTCTTCCGGGACGGTTTTTAACGGAGTCAAAGCCGTGGAGGATATTCCCCAGGGGCATAAAATGGCTCTGAAGGATCTGGCAGTTGGCGACATGATCATGAAATACGGCCTGCCGATCGGGCATGCTACCAAGGAGATTCAGGCCGGACAATGGGTTCACACCCACAATATGGCCACTAACCTCAAAGGTGAAGTGGAATACACTTATGAGCCGGCTTCCACGGATATGGAAGCTCTTGAGCCGAAGACCTTTATGGGTTATCGGAGAAAGGACGGCAGAGCGGCCAGTCGAAATGAAATCTGGATTATACCCACTGTAGGCTGTGTCAATGATGTAGCCAAGACTCTGGTCCATGAAAACCAGGATCTGGTTCAGGGTTCCATCGACGGTCTGTATACATTTACCCATCCCTTCGGATGTTCCCAGACCGGCCATGACCATGCTCAGACAAGAAGACTTCTGGCCTCTCTGGTCAGACATCCCAATGCAGGTGCTGTTTTGGTACTTCATCTGGGATGTGAGAATCTGACCCATGAGCAGTTCGTGCAGGAACTGGGAGATTATGACCCCGACAGAGTGAAGTTTCTTACCTGCCAGCAGGTAGAGGATGAAGTGGAGGCGGGATCGGATCTTCTTAAAGACCTGGCTGCCTATGCATCACAGTTTAAACGGGAGGAAATACCGGTCAGTGAACTGGTAGTCGGCATGAAGTGCGGAGGGTCTGACGGCCTGTCCGGCATTACGGCCAACCCGACTGTAGGACGCTTCTCCGACCTGATGACGGCCATGGGCGGAACGACCATCCTTACTGAAGTGCCCGAGATGTTCGGAGCGGAGAATTTCCTGATCAACCGTTGTGTGAACACGGAGATTTTCGAGAAAGCATCCAACATGCTCAACGGATTTAAAGATTATTTCATCAGTCACAATGAAGTGGTTTATGATAATCCAAGTCCCGGCAACAAGCAGGGGGGAATTACGACTCTGGAGGATAAATCCTGCGGATGCGTCCAGAAGGGAGGAAGAGCTCCCATCGTTGATGTGGTAGGATACGGAGAACAGGTAAAAGAAAAAGGCCTCAATCTCCTGTATGGTCCCGGCAATGATCTGGTGTCCTGCACCGCCCTTACTGCAGCAGGTGCACACATGATTCTATTTACCACAGGCAGGGGAACACCCTTCGGAGCTCCGGTACCCACCATGAAAATTGCTACCAATACAGCACTTGCCACCAAGAAGGCCAACTGGATTGACTTTAATGCGGGCCTGGTAGCCGACGGTGTCAAGACTTTGGATGAAGCAGGTGCCGACCTTCTTGACCTGGTCTGCCAGGTGGCTTCCGGTAAGGAAACCTGTGCAGAGCGAAAGGGCTTCAGGGAGATCTCGATTTTTAAGGACGGCGTTGTCCTTTAATGAGTCTGCTGCGACAAAGAGACCTAACTCATAGTATGATCTAAGGGTCAAAAACATGCCATGTTTTCATGAATATAAAGATTTGCGGGCTTTGTCTTTGAGCAAAGCAATCTGCCATAGTTTTTGACCTTTTTTCATCTGATACAGAAGGAAGAAATAGGAAAAAGGAGATAATCATGAAACCATTTATGGATAAAGATTTTCTGCTGGAAACAGAGACGGCGAAACACCTTTTCCACGATTATTCGGATCCCATGCCCCTGGTAGACTATCACTGTCATATCTCTCCCAAGGAGATTTATGAGGACCGGCGTTTTGATAATATCGCTCAGGTATGGCTGGGTGGAGAAAACCCGGACGGGACTTACTTCGGGGACCACTACAAGTGGCGTGTCATGCGGTCTAACGGTACTCCCGAGGATTATATCACAGGCCACAAACCTGACTTTGAGAGATTCCTCAAATTTGTGGAGGCTCTGGAGATGGCCATCGGTAATCCCATGTACCACTGGTCCAACGCGGAGCTGCATAAATACTTTGGTGTGACAGAGGCTCTTACGGTGGATAATGCCAAAGAAATCTGGGATAAATGCAATGATATGCTCAGAAATGATCCCAACATGACAGTTCGCGGACTGATCCGCCAATCCAACGTTGCCTTTATCGGTACCACCGACGATCCCGTCGATTCTCTGGAATGGCATGAGAAGATTGCTGCTGACCCCACCATCGAAGTCAAAGTCTGTCCTTCCTTCCGTCCTGACAAGGCCATTAACATCAATAAGGAAGGCTTTGCCGAATATATCGGCCAGCTTGCTGAAAGCGTCGGCAAAAAAGAACTTGCTACAGCTCAGGAAGTTATCGATGCCCTGATCAGTCGTCTGGAGTTCTTTGCAAAGACCGGATGCCGGGCAAGTGATCATGGACTGGATTATATTCCCTTCCGTCCGGCTTCAGACCAGGAAGTTGAAGCAGTTTATAAAAAGGTTATGGGGGGAGAAGAAATCACAACCGAAGAGGCAGAGAAGTATCAGACAGCGGTTCTTCTGGCATTGGCCAAGGCCTATCACCGCCTGGATATCGCTATGCAGATCCACTATAGCTGCTACAGAAACGCCAACGAAAGGGTCTTCCGGAAAATGGGACCGGACACAGGCGTTGACATGATTGCCCAGAACACCTGCGGCGAAGATATAGCACGTCTGCTTTCCGCACTGGATATTACAAACGAGTGTCCCAAGACCATCATCTATTCCCTCAACCCGGCGGACAATGAGCAGATCGGCACCATGATCGGCTGCTTCCAGTCCGATGAGGTTCCCGGAAAGATCCAGCACGGCAGTGCATGGTGGTTTAACGACACCAAGAGCGGGATGGAAGAGCAGATGAAGTCCCTGGCTAACCTGGGCCTTCTGGGTAACTTTGTAGGCATGCTGACCGATTCAAGATCTTTCCTGTCTTATGCAAGACATGACTACTTCCGCCGCATCATGTGTAATCTGATCGGCAATTGGGTAGAAAACGGTGAGTATCCCAATTATGAGCCTTCACTGAAAAAGATTGTGGAAGGTATTTCCTACAAAAACGCTGTAAGATATTTCGGATTATAATAGTCCGGCCTGGAATATCCCGGACAGAGATATCTTGAAGTGAAACAATTTGAAATGAATTCTTTTAGTTTGAAAAGATAAGAAAAGAGGGATTTTGGAGATCGCCGGAAGACCGGCCTGTCAGCATATGTCTGATCAGGCCGGTCCCTGGCGATTCTTCTTTTGATCTCTGCTTTCTCAGCTCTTATTTTCTTTTTCTGTTTTCAGCCATCCCATTCTTTATAGTTATCCAGAAAATGATGGACTTTCCCCTTCTGTTTGTAGGCAATCAGAGTGTCCAGACTGACATTTTTCAGACTGTTGAATATATTGGTTTCCACATAGGGATTACTTTCCTTCAGACGTCGGATCAGCAGTTTGGTTTCCATCCTTTTCGATACCATTTCTCCGCTTTCGCGGCAGGAACTGCAGGTGTCTGTGAACCGGCAGGCACATTGGATAAAATGGAGGTCGTTATAATCCCTCCAGGCCTTGATGTCATCCTCCCGGATCAGGTACATGGGCCGGATCAGCTCCATCCCCTCGAAGTTCTGGCTGTGAAGCTTGGGCATCATGCCCTGCATCTGTCCTCCCCAAAGCATGCCCATCAGTGTTGTTTCAATCACGTCATCAAAATGATGCCCTAGGGCAATTTTGTTGCAGCCCAGGGATTTGGCCTTGTTATACAAATAGCCCCGCCTCATTCTGGCACAGAGATAACAGGGTGATTTGTCAATCTGGAATACCGCATCAAAGATTGGGGATTGGAAAATCTCGATGGGAATTCCCAGCCTTCTGGCATTGTCTTCGATGAGAAGCCGGTTCAGTTGGTTATAGCCGGGATCCATGACCAGAAAAACCAGGTCAAAATCAAACTTCCTGTGCCTCTTTAACTCCTGAAAGAGTTTGGCCATGAGCATGGAATCCTTTCCACCGGAAATACATACGGCAATCCGGTCATCAGGCTCCACCAGTTCATATTGGACAATAGCCTTGGCAAAAGGACGAAAGAGTTTTCGCTTGAAGGCTTTTTTACTTCTTATTGTCTCCTCAATCTGGGCAGACCGGTCTTCACCTCCCAGCTGCTTTTTAATCCAGGACGCATAACCTCCCGCCAGGCTGTAAGCCTCAAAACCCATGCTTCGCAGGTCGGTACATGCTTTCATGCTCTGAGTCCCGTGCATACAGTATAATATCAGTTTTTTATCCCTGGCAAGCTCTCCCTTTTTGGCCAGATCGATGATATCCCTCTGGCTCTGCGCACCGGGAATTGACCCGTAGGAAAAGGAGATGTCATCTCTAATATCATACAGGCAAAAACTGCCCTCCGGCAGGTCGGTCAGTTCTTCGATGGTAATCTCAATTGGATTCATGGCTATTCTCTTTCTACTTTTTGACGGATCATATGGTTCAGACATCTGACCAAAGCCATAGTCATTTTTTAGTAATAATGACCGGTCAATAGCGATTGGTACATTAGCGCTAATTATAGGAGAAGATTGCCTGTTTGTCAAAAAGTTAATTAGATTTTTAGTTTTCTTTCCGGTATCTATGCTATTATCAGATTACAGCAGCATGAAATCAAAAGATTTGACTTGTCAGTCTCTATCTGTATCTGATGAATGAATAGGGGATGAATCGGAGGTGAGATTTTGAAATACAGTATATTTGGCAGTACCGGCATGAATGTATCGGCCATGACCCTGGGGACCTGGGGAATGGGAGGTGTAGGCTGGGATGTCTATGATGAGGAAGTAAAAATTGACGCCTTACAAGCAGCAATTGAGCAGGGGATTAACTTTTTTGACACGGCACCGGCCTATAATGCCGGAGCTGCAGAACGCTTTCTGGGAAGGTTTTTGGAAAAAGAAGGAATCCGCAAGAAAGTCTTTATTTCCACCAAATGCGGAAACGTTTTCCATGACGGGATCACCTACATCCGGGACGGTCGTTATGATTCCATACTCCGCCAGTGCCAGGACTCACTCAGCAACCTTAGAACCGATTATATCGATCTGATGCTGATCCACTGGCCGGATCCCAATACTCCATTTGAAGAGACCATGGACGCACTGAACCGCCTGAAGAAAGAAGGAAAGATCCTCCATATCGGCGTATCCAACTTCACGATCGACCAGATGAAAGAAGTGGGGAAATTTGGTCAGATCGAAGCCTATCAGCCCCAGTATTCCATGGTCAACCGCCAGGCCGAAGAAACCATGAAATGGGCGGCAGACCAAGGCATGGGTGTCATGACTTACGGATCTCTGGGAGGAGGAATCCTCTCAGGAAAATACCGCAAGCTGATGACCTTCCCTCCATCGGACAGCCGTAACCGCTTCTATAAACATTTCCAGGAACCCATGTTTTCCAAAGTTATGGGACTCCTTGAAGTCATGGATCAGATATCCGAAGAAAACAACCGGATACCCTTGTCCCAGCTTGCCCTCAGGTGGAGCCAGGATAAGCCCTTTGTCTCAACCTGTATCGTAGGAGCACAAAAAAGGGAAAGGGTAGAGGAAAATGCCGCGGCATTTGACATAGAGATCGGGCCGGAGGCATGGTCCAGGCTTAACGATGCAGTAGACCGGGTAGTATAAGTGGGACAGTGGGGACGTTTCATATTGTCCCACATTGTTTAATTCTCTACAATGTGGGACAATATGAAACGTCCCCACTGTCCCACTTTTATTTAATGGTTTTCATCCATGTTTTTAAATCATAGTCTTCTGCTTCTTCTTTTTCCATGGCTGCAAGTCTTACAGGACATGTATCGTACTTGGGACAGCCTTCACAGCTTTCTCTTTTTCCGCAGACGGAAAGCAGAGGAGCAGGGGCTGTGACTGTACCGATATCATCAAAAACACTGTCGCCGCTCTTGTAATCAAGAGGTGGAATCAGATCGTATCTGACTACGCCGACCGGTATGTCGGGGCCGACCGCCTCCTGTATATAAGCTGTTCCTTTGCTGCCGAAGGCCGGGCAGAGCTCTATGGCGCAGCAACCGGCTGCCACAAGTTTTCTTGCTTCCTGGCAGGCAACGGAGTAGGATGGGCAGCCTACCATGTTTACGGTAATGTTCTCGGATACGATTCGTGCCCGGTCTTTTTCCGGGTCGCATCCCTGGGTAACAAATACAAATGCAATTTCAAACATTTTCATTCCCTCTTTTCTATTTTGCTGGCAATACCCAATGACTATAGAAAAATCTAAGCATATTTCTGTTATTACTATAGCATTCAAATAAGCGGGACAATGTTACAATCCATGAAGGTTTATGGGAAAATTACAGGAGAGCGCTATGAGTCTCTCTTAGATATTTTTCGCCGGTTGGCCGGTAACCATCGCGGGAATCGGACACCGGCAAAAGAGACCATAGATCTTTTGACCCTGATATCATAATAAATATTAACGGGAACCGGTTATTTGTGTTATAATATCTTCAAATATGTTGTCGAAAGGACAGGACCGTGACTGGCCGGATTTTTAAGCAATGATCGTTTTATCAATAATCACTATTTCAATGATTGCTGCGAACGGCCGGATTCTTCCCTCCGGCAGCCATCTGTCAACAAAAGAAAAATAATGCGCCGTCAGGTGCAGGAAAGTAGAGAAAAATATGGAAGCAATTATTAGCAGTTTATTGGAAACCGATGCCTATAAGTTTTCCATGGGACAGGCCATTTACCATCAGTTCAGCGATTACAAGACGACATGGACTTTCAAATGCCGTAACCAGGATGTACATTTCACACCGGAAATGGTGGAGGAGATCAAACGTCAGATTCGCTTATACTGTGATCTCAGGTTCACGGAAGAAGAACTGGAATATCTGGACAGAATCAAGTGGATCAAGGGATCTTACTGCGATTTTTTAAGACTCTGGGAGCCCCGTTATGCCGATTTTACTTTTGATACAGATGCACCCGGCGGCCTTGCAATCGAGACCAGGGGAACCTGGCTGAACACCTCCATGTACGAGATCCCTACACTGGCAATCGTCAATGAAGTGTATTTCCGCATGGCCTATAACTACGATGAATTGATGGACAGTTTCAGGGAGAGACTGGATGCAAAGGTCAAAAAGATTGAGAGCGGTGAATACAATATCGGTGCATTTTCCGAGTTCGGATTGAGAAGAAGATTATCCGGTCAGGCCCAGGAGCTGGCGGTAAAAGAACTCAAGGATCACTCCTATCCTGGATCCACTTTCGTGGGTACCTCCAATGTATATCTGGCTAAAAAATACGGACTGACTCCCATAGGGACCATGGCTCACGAGTGGCTCATGTGCGTAGGTCAGGGAAACCACAAACATAATCCGGCCTACTCCAACTGGTATGCTCTGGACGCCTGGGTTAAGGAATACGGCGTCCTGAATGGAACCGCTCTTACGGATGCAATCACCACAGATTGCTTCCTGGAAGACTTCCAGCTCACTTATGCCACCTTGTTCAGCGGTGTCCGCCATGACAGCGGAGATCCCTATGAATGGGGTGAGAAGATGATCAAACACTACAAAGCTCTGGAAATCGATCCCAGGACAAAAACCCTCCTTTTCAGCGACAGTCTCAACTTCGAGAAAGCAAATGATATCATGAAACATTTTTCAAGCCGCGCAAAGGTTGCCTTCGGAATCGGTACCTATATCTCAAATGATACCATGGTTCCTGCCCTCAATATTGTCATGAAGACCACCATGTGCAATGGTATGGATGTAGCCAAGATTTCCGACACGGAAGGAAAGGGTATGTGCAAGAACCCGGCCTATGTGGATTACCTGAAAAGATGTATTAACTGGAGAATGGATAATAAAGCAGGAAACAATTCCCTCAAGGTATGAAAACCCCTTTGAAAAAACAATAAAAAGATTAAATGCGATTAAATGCACTGCTGTTACAGATGCAGTGATGGCCGGCGCCGGAAATCTCTCCGGCGCCTTCTTGTATAATCATATCTTAAATAATCAGGGGACATTCGCATAATATTACAAAAATATGAACAACTATTAACAATTCAGTAGAAATATGCTATGATTATTTTAACAATATGTAAAGGAGGAAATAATCGTGACTATGTCAAGCATATTTCGGAAAGTGCTGCTTGCCGGCTCCGGCTCACTGTTCATGATCATACTGGCTGTTAGCCTTGCTTTTCCCGCTTTTGCAGCCGCAGATGCAGGCCGGGAGGAAATTGCTGCTGACAAGGCAGGGGAGGAAAAATCTGAAGAAAAAGCTCAGAAAGAAATATACCTGGACACAGTAAATCAGGATGATGCTGTGGAAGAGTTCGATAATTCGGATATCAAAGAGGAGATTACAGAGCTAAAAAGCCCTTCTATGTATTTCACCAGAAAACAATTCGAAATCAATAAAAAGAAAAAGAAATACCTGCCTCTGGTAAAAAAAGACTTTCCCGAAAGATCCCTGATTCTTTGGAAATCTTCCAATCAAAAGGTAGCATCCGTAAACAGATACGGCCAGGTAACGGCAAAGAAGGTAGGCAGGGTAAAGATCACGGCTACCCTGAAGGGGACCTCCCTGAGCAGAACCTGCACGGTAGATGTCGTTCATACAAAAACATTCCAGGTACGGGCGACAGGCTACTGCAACTGCGCCAGATGCAGCGGGCCGGGCCATCCCAGAACCGCATCCGGACGATACCCCAAACAGGGAAGAACCCTGGCTGTGGACAGAAGAAAAATCCCATTAGGTTCAAAAATCATCATGAAGGGGAAAACCTATTATGCGGAAGATGTAGGAGGAGCAATCAAAGGAAACCGGATCGATGTCTATTTCCGGTCCCACAGCCGGGCCCAGAGCTTTGGCGTGAAAAGAGTAAAAATAAAAGTATATTATAAAAAATAGTCATTTTATGGATTACTGCTCATTCCATGGACACAATCATTTCCTGTACACCCCGGATTTCCGGAGCTCCGGACCGGTCGTTCAGACTGTAGACTGTGTATATACGGAGATGCTTATCCGTCTTCGTCAAGCGGTAAATACAGGTCTTCAGCCGGAAATGATTGGTCAGGGAAAAAGCCTCATAGGACACTCCGGTCTCCATCCGGGGATCAAATAACATATCCCCCCGGATATGACCGGTCCTGTGAAGAAGCATTCGGTCTCCCGTCGCCTCAATACCGGTCTTCGTCACACCGTTCCCCGCATAATCCGTGTAGACAATATGGTGACTGCCATCCTTGAAACCATACTCACGCTCATAATCAGTATGACTTTCCTGGCCATCTATCACACTTCTCAGATGGATTGATACTTTTTTAATTTCCATAATGGATCCTTTCTTAAATATAGTGGGACAATGGGGACGTTTCATATTGTCCCACATTGTATCATTTTTGACAATGTGGGACAATATGAAACGTCCCCA